>JAPPKQ010000414.1 GCA_028819945.1 bacterium
TGTGATGCAGCAACTCGCCGAACACGACCTGGTTCCCGAGCAGTGGGGCGGCAACACGGTCACGGTGGAGATCTCGGCCCTGGAGAACCTCGGCATCGACGAACTGCTGGAGCACATCCTGGTGGTCGCCGAGTTGGAGGAACTGCAGGCCCACCCGAGCGGTCGGGCCGAGGGCGTGGTTCTGGAGTCCCACCTGGATGTGGGTCGCGGTCCGGTGGCCACGCTGCTGGTTCAGGACGGCTGCCTGCGCGTCGGGGAGCCGGTCGTGGCGGGCGCGGCATGGGGCCGCGTGCGGGCCCTCATCAACGATCGCGGCGAGCAGGTGAGCGAGGCCACGCCCGGCACGCCGATCCGCGTGCTGGGCCTGTCGGCGGTCGCCGTGGCCGGCGCGACCTTCGTGGTTGCGCCGAGCGAGAAAGTGGCGGCACGGGTGGCGAGCACGCGCGAGCACTGGCAGCGGATCGCCAGCCTGGGCCGCGACCTGTCGGTCGTGGCCGGCGGGGGCCGTCTCGAGGACATCTTCCAGGAGATCCAGGCGGGCGAGACGGCCACCCTGAAACTCATCGTGAAGGCCGACATGAACGGCTCGCTCGAAGCGGTGATAGACGCCCTGCGCAAGATCGAACGCGAGGACGTGAAGATGGTCTTCGTGCACCGGGCGGTCGGCGCCATCTCCGAGAACGACATCCAACTGGCCGCCACCTCGGGCGCCACGATCATCGGCTTCAACGTCCGGCCGGATCGCAAGGCCCGGGCGTTGGCGGACACCGAGCAGGTGGAGATCCGCACCTACGAGGTGATCTACCAGATCATCGACGACGTGCAGGCCGCGCTGCTGGGCATGCTGGCTCCCAGCTACGAGGAGCACGTCACCGGCGAGGCCGAGGTGCGCGAGGTGTTCCGGATCCGCGGCGTGGGTGCGGTGGCGGGGTGTTACGTGCAGCACGGCGCCATCGCCCGGGGGACGAAGGTGCGCTTCCTGCGCGACGGCACCGTCATCTGGAAGGGCGAGATCCGCTCGCTCCGGCGCTTCAAGGACGACGTTGCCGAAGTGCGGTCCGGGTTCGAGTGCGGCGTCGGCCTGTCGAACTTCCAGGACCTCAAGTCGGGCGACGTGATCGAGACGTACGAGGAGCGCGAGGTCCTCCCCACCTGAATCGGCGGGAGGTCGGCGTGACCGAGGCCACCGTGGCGGCGATGATCCTGGACGTGCGCCTGCCCGGCTGCCGGTCGTTGAAGGAGAAGCGTTCGGTGCTTCGACCCATCCTGGAGAGGCTTCAGCGCCGCTTCGGGGTGTCGGTTGCCGAGGTGGACCATCAGGATCTCTGGCAGCGGGCCGGGCTCGGCGTGGCCGCGGTCAGCGGCTCGACCGCGGTCCTCGGGCACCTGCTCGACGATGTGGAGCGCCACGTGTGGGCACAGGCCGACATCGAGGTGATCGAGTCGCGTCGCTACTGGCTGGAGGCCGACTGACATGTCCACCCGGCGGCGCGGCTTCGCCCGGGAGGACCGGCTCGGCGAGTTGCTGCGAGAGATCCTGGCCGACGAGCTCGCCCGCATCGACGACGACAGGCTGACGTTCGTGACCATCACCGGGGTGGAGGTGGACCGCGACCTGGCTTTCGCCGACGTCTATTTCTCGACCGTGGACCTGGACGCCGAGGTGGAGGCGGCTGCGGCGGGGACACTGGGGCGCCACCGGCGCCGGCTCCAGTCGGCGGTGGGCCGTCAGGCGCACGTGCGCCGGGTGCCCGCCCTGCGGTTCCACCCCGACGAGGGCATGCGCGCCGGGGCCAGGGTGGAGGACATCCTGCGCAGCCTGCGGGAGGAGTCCGGCGAGGCGCCGGAGCCCCCGCCGGAGTCGGGCGGCGGCGACGCTGCGGGTCGGTGAGCGGCCAGGGTCGGTACCGCGACGGCTTCGCGGTGATCGACAAGGAGCCGGGATGCACCTCCCACGACGTGGTGGCGCAGTCACGGCGCCTGCTCGGCATCCGCAAGGTGGGCCACGCCGGCACGCTGGATCCCGACGCCACCGGTGTACTGATCCTCGGTGTGGGGCGGGCCACGCGGCTGCTCCGCTACGTCACCGCGCTCGGCAAGACGTACGAGGCCACGGTCGTCTTCGGCGCTGCCACCGACACGTGCGACGCCGCCGGCAGTGTCGTCGAGACCTGGGACATGTCGGATCTGACCGAGGCCCGCGCCCGTGCGGCGGCGGCCGCCTTCGTCGGCGAGATCCAGCAGATCCCGCCCATGGTGTCGGCGGTGAGGGTGGATGGGCGGCGCCTGCACGAACTGGCCCGGGAAGGGCTGACCGTGGCCCGGGAGCCTCGCACGGTCCGCGTCGAGAGCCTGGAGTTGACCGGCTTCAGCGCCGGGGACCGGCCCCGGGCCACCGTGACGCTGACCTGTTCGTCGGGCACCTACGTCCGGACACTCGCCGCCGACTGGGGCGCGGCGCTGGGGGGAGGAGCGCACCTGGCAACGCTGCGCCGCACCGCCGTCGGATCGTTCACGGAGTCCGAGGCGCGACCGCTGGAGCGTCTCGAACTCCTGGCGCCCGCGACCGGTGTGCGCGACTACGACTCCCTCACGGTGCCCGAGGCGGGCGCCCGGGCCGTCGCCCAGGGGCGGCGTCTCCCGGCGACCGGGCTGGCTGGGGAGGGCCCCTGGGCTGTGCTCGACGACTCGGGATCGCTCCTGGCGATGTGCGAACGCCGCGGTGACGCACTCCAGCCGGTGGTCGTGCTGGCTGTGGAGAATCAGCCGCGGCGGCCCGGCGCGGCCGGTGGTGGAGCGGGACCCCCGGACCGGTAGCCTGATCCTCGCAACGCAGAGACGATGACGCGGAATCACACGCAAGAGTTGGAGCCGGCCCGCACAAGCGCGGGCCGTCGGGAATGATGGCCGAACACCTGCCTCCGAAGGCCGACACGATCGCGAAACACCGTCGGCACGACACCGACGTGGGCTCCACCGAAGTTCAGGTGGCGCTGCTCACGGATCGCATCAGTCACCTGACCGAGCACCTGAAGGTGCACAAGAAGGACCACCACAGCCGTCGTGGTCTTCTCATGCTGGTCGGTCGCCGCCGGCGATTGCTGGACTACCTCCGTGACCAGGACATCGAGCGCTATCGCGCGCTGATCACCAAGCTCGGCCTGCGTCGCTGACAACCACAGATACTTCGCGCAGGCACATTCCGAGAGCGCCGCGGCCGCCCGGCCGTCAGGTGGTGGTTCGAGGAGCGTCGCCCCGTCAC
>JAPPKQ010000165.1 GCA_028819945.1 bacterium
TGACGGCGCAGGAGGCAGGTCTGCCGCCCCGGTCGGCATCTCGGGTCACGTGACGCGCCGGGGCAACTCGTGCTGGAAGCCCGCGCGGCGGCGCGGGACGCGGTGGCGGCGAGGCTGGGCGCATTCGGCCGGCGCATCGGCACCGTGACCGGGAGCGGCGAGATCGAGATCCGTGTCGCTGACGGCGCAGGAGGCAGGTCTGCCGCCCCGGTCGGCATCTCGGGTCACGTGACGTTGGCGGTCGAGGACGCCAGGCGCGCCTTCGGGTGCCGCTCGCCGTCGCCATGAGCCGTCCCCCGGTTCTGATCCCCCACGCGCCGGGCACCAACCGCGACGCGGAGGCGGCCCTGGCGGTGATGGCCGCCGGCGGCGATCCCCGGATCGTCGCCGTGAACGAGCTGAGGAGGCGGCCGTCAGGATTGTCCGACTACGGGGCCGTACTGCTGCCGGGCGGGTTCTCCTATGGCGACGCCCTGGGCGCCGGTGGGCGCCTGGCGCTGGAGCTGCGGGCCTGGTTCGGGGCTGAGCTGCGCGAGTTCGCACGGTCGGGGAAGCCGGTTCTGGGCATCTGCAACGGCTTCCAGACCCTTGTGAAGTCGGGACTGCTCGGACCTCGCTCCTTCACACTGGCGGCCAATGCCGGCGGCCGCTTCGAGTGCCGCTGGGTCACGCTCCGCGTCGAGCCGGGCTGCAGGTCGGGCTGGCTGGGGCGCCTGGGGGGATCGACGATCCGCTGCCCCGTGGCGCACGGCGAGGGACGGCTGGCGGTGACCGATCCCGGTGTGGTGGCCGAACTGGAGCAGGCGGGGCGGATCGCCTTCCGGTACCTGGATTCGGGATCCGAGGGAGGCGCCGCCGACGTCGCGGCCGGCGCCCATCCGGCCAACCCCAACGGGTCGGTCGACGACATCGCCGGGATGTGCGACCCGACCGGCGCCGTGGTCGGTCTGATGCCCCACCCCGAGGATCACATCGCCGACTGGCAGAGGCCCTCGGGTCCCCCCGGAGCGCGAGGGTCGGCACTCTTCGAGGCCTTCGTGGCGGCGGCCCGATGACCGTCGTCGCCGCGAACACGTACGCCTTCGAGGGCCTGCCCGACGAGGTGGCCGCCGGGTTGGGGCCGATGCGGCGGGGCAAGGTGCGCGACGTGATCGACCTGGGCGACCGCCTGGCACTCGTGGCAACCGACCGGCTCTCGGCCTTCGACCAGGTGCTGGGGCTGGTGCCGCACCGCGGCCAGATCCTCAACCAGCTCTCCGCCTGGTGGTTCGAGGGGCTCGCCGACCTCGTGCCGCCGCACATCGTGGCCGCGGTCGACCCCAATGTCTCGATCGTGGAGAAGTGCGATCCGCTGCCCGTCGAGGTGGTGGTGCGGAGCCGGCTCACCGGCACCACGTCCACGTCGCTCTGGACGCGGTACGAGTCCGGCCGGCGCCGCATCGACGGGATCGACTTCAGGGACGGGATGGTCAAGAACGATCCGCTGCCGCGCCCCGTCATCACCCCGACCACCAAGGCCCGCAGCGGCCATGACCAGCCGCTGAGCGAGGCCGATGTCATCTCGGGCGGCTGGGTCGGCGCCGAGCGTTGGGACCAGGTCCGCACCGTCGCGCTGGAGTTGTTCGACAGGGGTCAGCAGACGGCGCAGGCTGCCGGCCTGGTCCTCGTCGACACCAAGTACGAGTTCGGGATCGGCCCGGGCGATCGGCTGACGCTGATCGACGAGGTGCACACGCCGGACTCGTCGCGCTTCTGGCGGCTCGCCACTGTCGAGTCTCGCCGTCAGGCCGGGCTCGAACCCGAGAACCTGGACAAGGAGATCGTGCGCCTCGCCTATGCCGCCGCGGGATATCGCGGCGAGGGCACTCCCGAGCCGCTCAGCGACACGCTGGCAGCGGAGACGGCGGCGGCCTACCGACAGGTGTTCGAGGTGCTGACCGGGGCTCCGCTCCAACCCGCCCCCTACCCGGCCGAGTCGCGGATCGCGGCCGCCGTGGCGACGTCTCCCCATGCGCGCCGGGTCGGCAACGGTGCGCGATGATGCCCGCGTCGATGGCTGCAGGCAGCGATCCGGGCTCGGAGCCTGACCGGCCGAAGGGCGTCCGATCGAGCGCTCAGCCCGGCGCGCGACCGGGCGCGGCGCAGGAGACCGGCTCAGCGCTGGTGGGGGTGGTCATGGGCAGCGACTCGGACTGGGCCACGATGCGCCGCTGCTCGGAGGTGCTCGGGGACTTCGGCGTCGCCCACGAGCGCCGGGTCGTGTCCGCACATCGCACCCCCGACCTGCTGATGGAGTACGCCGAGAGCGCCGAGGACCGTGGCCTGCAGGTGATCGTCGCCGGCGCCGGGGGAGCCGCCCACCTGCCGGGGATGCTGGCCGCGCAGACGATCGTGCCCGTCATCGGCGTGCCGGTCACGAGCCGGGCCCTCAACGGCATCGACTCGCTGCTGTCGATCGTGCAGATGCCCGCCGGCGTGCCGGTGGCCACGATGGCGATCGGCGAGGCGGGCGCCGCCAACGCCGCGCTGCTGGCGGTGGCCATGCTGGCCCGCCGCGATCCCGATCTCGCCGCTCGCCTGATCGCCTACCGGGCCGACCGGGCCGCGCAGGTCCGGGCCACGGAACTCGACCCTTCCGAGGCCGCCCAGTGATGCCTGGACCACTCTTCCCGTCGTCCCGGCTCTTCCCGTCGTCCCGGCTCTTCCCGTCGTCCCGGCTCTTCCCGTCATCCCGGCGAAGGCCGGGATCCATCGTCCAGCGACCCGGTCCATGCCTGCCGTGGACCCGGCGGGCTTCCCGACGGCGTGGCAGATCGGGCGGGGTGTCGTGAGCGTGCTCGTGCCGCCCGCGGTGATCGGCATCGTCGGCGGCGGTCAGTTGGGCCGGATGCTGGCGCAGGTGGCGCAGCGCCGCGGCTACCGGACCGCCGTGCTGACAGGGGGCGGCGAGGGGACTCCGGCCGGCGCAGTCGCCGACATCGAGATAGACGCCCCGTTCGGCGACGCCGGCGCCGTGCAGCGTCTCGTGGCCTGTGCCGACGTCATCACCTGGGAACTGGAGGACGTGGACCTGGGCGTGGCCGACGCTGCGGCCGACGCCGGGGTTCCGGTCCGACCCCGGCCCCAGGTGATGGCAACCGCAGCCGACCGCGCCCTTGAGAAGCGGGCCCTCACCGACGCCGGCGTGCCGGTGGCGCCGTATCGGGAGGCGACCGGCCCGTCCGAGTTGGCCGCCGCTCTGGGAGCTCTACACGGTCCGGT
>JAPPKQ010000430.1 GCA_028819945.1 bacterium
CGCCTCCATCACCGCCACCACCGAGTTCGTCGTGCCCAGGTCGATGCCGACTGCCTTGCCCATGTGTCGTTACCTCTCCGAAGTCTTCTCGACGGTCCGCGCAGGTGACCGGCGAAATGTTGCTTATCCGTTGTGTTCCGGCGCTTGTCGCCTCGTCTCGAAGCAGGCTACCGAGGCCCGGTTGGCCTGGTGTTCGCCTCAGCGGCGCCCGCCGGCGGCCCGGACAACAGGTTCAACAACGGCACCGGCCCAAAACTTCCCACCCGCACCTCCAACGTCATTCGGGCGAGAACCGGAATCCGGACCCGCCCTCGGCCCGGCAATCGGTATGGTCGTGCGTCGGGCCGGCAGTTCGCCGCCCACCAGGACCGCACACGGACGGGCGCGATGACCGCCAACCTGATACTGCTCCGCCACGGACAGAGCACCTGGAACCTCCAGAACCGCTTCACCGGCTGGTACGACAGCCCCCTCTCGCCACGGGGTCGTGAGGAGGCGATCGCCGCGGGGCGAGCGCTGGCAGCCGCCGGGATCCGCCCCGACGTGGCCCACACCTCGCTGCAGACCAGAGCCATCGATACCTGCACCCTGGTCATGGCCGAGGTGGGTTGCGGGGACATCCCCGTGCGGCGGCACTGGCGCCTCAACGAGCGGCACTACGGCGACCTGACCGGACTCGACAAGGCCGAGACAGCGGCCCGCCACGGCGCCGAGCAGGTCAGGCTGTGGCGGCGCAGCTTCGCCACCGCGCCGCCTCCGATCCGTCCCGACAACCCGTGGAACCCCGTCACCGATCCCCGCTACGCCGACCTGGCGGCCGGCGAGATGCCCCGATGCGAGTCGCTGGCCGACGTGCTGGCTCGCCTTCTCCCCTACTGGGAGGGGCCGCTGGGAGCCGACCTGCGGGCCTACTGCTGCGTGCTGGTGGCGGCCCACGGCAACAGCCTGCGGGCGCTCGTCAAGCACCTCGAGAACGTCCCCGACGCGAGCATCGCCGGCGTCGAGATCCCCACCGGGGTCCCGATCGCCTACGACATCGGACCCGACATGCGTCCCGCCCGGCGCGCGGAGTTGACCGAGCGTTTTGTGATTATTCGCTGACCTGCGGCTACCATGCACAGGTCGTTTTCGCCGGGTGGGCGGGAACGGCGCGCATTCGACCGGAGCGCCCGATGCGGCCTCGACGAACAGATGGGAGACAGTATGCGCGGGAGTATTGGAGTTCGAAAGCGCTGGCTGCTGGCGCTGTTGGGGATAGTGCTGGTCGCAGCCTCGTGCGCTGCCGACGACGGCGCCTCCGACACCGCTGCCAGCGCGATGTCCGAGGCGCAGAGCGCCCAGTCCGACGCCGAGGTCGCACTGGCGGACGCGCAGGCCGCAGCCGCCAAGGCGCGGGAGGCGCAGGCCGCAGCCGACACCGCGGCCGCCGCCGCGGCGCTGGCGCAGGCCACCGCCGAGGGCAACCAGGCAGCCGTGGCGCAGGCCGAGGCCGACCTGGCCGCCGCCCAGGCCGCAGCCGAGTCGGCCCGAGCCGACGCCGCCGCCGCACAGGCCGAGGCGGACGAGGCCGCAGAGGCCGCCGCCGCGGCCGTCGAGGCGGCCGAGGCCCAGGCCGCGGCGCCTGCGCCGGCGCCGGCAGAGGACACCGAACGCGTCCTGGTCGTCGGCGTGCCGGGCGACATCGAGACGCTGGACACGTGCTGCGCCAACTTCATCCGCGCCCACGAAGCGCTCGAGTTGGTGTACGAGCCGCCCGTCCTCCACAGGACCGTGGAGCAGAACGGCGCTCTCATCGGCGCGGCGGGCGACCTGATGCCCCGCTACTTCGAGTCCTGGGAGGCGCACCCCGACGGGCTGACGTACACCATCAAGGTGCGTCCGGGCGTCCTCTTCGACGACGGCACGGAGGTCACCGCCGAGACGGTGCGCTTCATGACCGAGCGGAACCTCAACACCCCCGGCGGGGCCAACTGGCTGCTGCGCAACATCGCCTTCATCCAGGAGCCGCCCGAGGTGCTCGACAAGTACACCCTCCGGTTCACCTCCAGCGAGGCCAGCCCGATGGTGATGGAGCACTTCTACATGACGTCCTCGGGGATCATCGACCCGAAGGTCATCCAGGAGAACGCCACCGAGGACGACCCGTGGGCCATGGAGTACTTCTCCCGCAACGTGGACAACGCCAGCGGCCCGTTCCGCCTCGTCAGCCGCATCCCCGACCAGGAAGTGGTCTTCGAGGCGCGCGAGAACTACTCCTTCGAGCCGCAGGCCTACGACAGGATCATCTGGAAGATCATCCCGTCCAACGCCGAACGCGTGCAGCTGCTGAAGGCGGGTGTCATCGATGTGGCCATCGCCCTCGGCACCGAGGACTTCGCCGCCCTCGAGGGCGCCGAAGGCGTGACCGTGCAGCGGTTCCCGTCCAAGAACCTCGCCTACATGGGCATGGGCAACCTGCTCGCCCCGTTCGACGACAAGACCGTGCGCCAAGCGGTGTCCTACGCGGTGGACTACGACGACATCCTGAACAACGTCTACAAGGGCGAGGCCCAGCGCCTCTACGGTCCCATCGCCCCCGGCTCGTACTCGAGCCTGGGCGACAGCATCGGCTACCGGCGCGACCTCGCCAAGGCGCAGGAGTTGCTGGACGGAAGCTCCTACGACGGTTCCCCGGTGGTGCTGTCGATCGACGCCGCCAAGGGCGAGCACGAGCTGATCGCCGTGCGCATCCAGTCGCACCTCGCCGACATCGGCATGGACGTGGAGATCGAGAAGCTGGCCTCGCCGGTCTACGCCGAGCGCAAGGTGGGCGAGAACCGGATGCAGATGTTCATCGATGAGGGCCTGCCCTGGATCGACGATCCCAACTACACCCTGTCGGTGTTCCTGCTGTCGGGCGTGTTCGGCAACTACACGCAGTACGAGAACGAGCGCGTCGACCAGATCATCAACGAGGGTTGGGGAATCCTCGACCGCGAGGAGCGGGCCAGGACCTTCGAGGAGGCCCAGCGCATCATCGTGGACGACGCCCCGTGGGTGTTCCTGGCACTGCCCGACTACAAGATCGCCATGCGCGACACCGTCGAGGGCTTCGTGCTGTACCCGAACGCCATCCCACGCCTCGCCGGCCTGCGACCGGCCGAGTAATCAGCTGACGCCGGGGGTGGGGGGGCAGCCCCCCCCCCACCGCGGAGAAACCCAACCGGGGCCCCCCCCCCCACCCCCCGGGGCGGCGCGGG
>JAPPKQ010000291.1 GCA_028819945.1 bacterium
GATCCTGATGCTGCTGATGCTCGGGCTCGAGTTCTCGCCGCACGAGCTGGTCGTCAACGTGCGCAGATCCACCTTGGCCGGATTCGTGGACCTCGTCCTGAACGCCGCGCCCGGCGTTGTGGCCGGTCTCCTGCTGGGGTTCGACCCGATCGTGACCGTCCTGCTGGGCGGCGTGACCTACATCTCGTCCTCGGGCATCGTGGCGAAGCTCGTCGCCGACCTCGACCGGATCGGCAACCACGAGACCTCCGTGGTGCTCAGCGTGCTGGTCATCGAGGACCTCGCCATGGTGCTGTACCTGCCGATCGTGTCCGGCGTGCTCTTCGGCGACACGCTCGCCGGCACGATCGTGGCGGTGACCATCTCGTTGGCGGCGGTTCTGGCGATCCTCGGCGTCGCCTATTTCCTCGGCGACCGGCTCAGCGCCATCGCCCTGAGCCAGTCCAGCGAGGCGCTGTTGCTGACCCTGCTCGGGGTGACGCTCCTCGTCGCCGGCCTGGCGGGGCGCCTCAACCTCTCCACTGCGGTGGGCGCCTTCGTGGTCGGCGTGGCGCTGTCGGGCGACATCGTGTCGCATGCCCGCGGGCTGCTGCTGCCGCTGCGCAACCTCTTCGCGGCGGTGTTCTTCGTGTTCTTCGGCCTGCAGGTTGACACGCGACTCCTCCCGGGCGCGGCGGTGGCCGCGGCCGTCATCGCCGCCGTCTCCGTGGTCGCCAAGATGGTCACCGGCTGGATCGCGGCAGGACGGGTCGGCATCGGCACGCCGGGGCGGCTGCGGGCGGGCGCCGCGCTCGTGGCGCACGGGGAGTTCTCGATCGTCATCGCCGAACTCGGCATCGCCCGGGAGCACGATCTCGGTGCGCTCGCGGCCGCTTACGTCATCATCCTCACCCTCATCGGAGCGCTGCTCTACCAGTTCTCCGACTCGCTGTTCGCCGCCGGCCACAGGCGGTGGCAACGCGCCTGCCGGCTGGGCTCGGGCGGCGCCCCCACCCGGACCTGAGAGCGGGAGGCGGCGGCGGGCTGTCCGAGCCGGCGCTCAGCCCGCGGCGAGCGCTGCTTCGATCCAGGGATCGATCTTGTCGCGGTTGTCGGCGATCCACTCGGCGGCCGCGGCCGCGATCTCCGCCTCGGAGTCGGCGCCCGCGTCGATCGCGACGGCCTGGACGGCGACGGCCAAGGCGTCCATCTCGAAGTTCTCCAGCAGCGATGCAGCGGCCGGATTGGCGGCCAGGAAGTCCTTGTTGGCGGCCACGACGATGTCCGACGGCGTGAACATGGTCGTGCAGGGGTCCTTCGTGCAGGCGTCGCCGACGGCGGAGACCCCATCCTGGCCCTCGAGGGTCTGGTGGGGCTCGATGGCCAGCCACAGCACGTCGCGGCCCGGGACGAGCTTGCCGACGAACGCTGTCGGCGTCCACACGTACTGCAGGACAGGTCCGCCTCCCGCGAAGCTCGCCTGCGATTCGGCGAACAGCGCCGAGTGGGTGGCTGAGATCTGCTGGGCGCGGTCGTCCCAGCCGTTCTTGGCGAGCGTGTCGTCGATGACCTTCTGGCAACCCCAACCGTCGTCGCAGCCGTTGATGTCGACCTTGCCGTCGCCGTCGGTGTCGAAGTGGGCGACCGCCTCGGGATTGTCGAGCAGTTCCCCGAGGGTGGTGAAGCCGAACGTCTCGACGCTGGGTATGTCCACGAGCAGGCCCTGCAGCGCCCCCGAGGCCATCATCCGGCCGATGAACCGGGCCCTGTCGGCGAAGGTTCCGCCGCCGGGACTCTCGCCCTCGAGCAGGGGTGTGTGGTTGAGGGGCCAGGACGACGCCCACAGGTCGTAGTCGCCCTGCGCCAGAGCCGGGAAGAAGGTGGCCGGCGCGATCTCCTCCGGCTCACTGACCTCGTAGCCGAGTTCTTCGAGGAGCTGTTGAACCACGTAGTTCTGGAAGTTGGTCTCGATCCAGTTGCCCCGCGCCATGGTGACCTGCACGCCCTCACCGAGGAGGGTCGGCTCGGGTTCGGGCGCGGGCGGGGGTTCGGGCGCCGGCGCGGGCGCGGTGTCGGATGTCGAGCTGTCGTCACCGCCGCAGGCGGCCGCCAGCAGACAGACGGTCAGAAGGGTGGCGAGGAGCGCTCGCGCGCGTCTGGTGGTCATTGTGGGTCCCCTTTTTTGTTCCGCCCGAGTGCGGCTCAGCGCCGCGTTCATACGCCGAATTCACCGTCCAGCATCCCACAAACGGACCCGTCAAGTGGCCGTGATGGTGGGCTCGACCACCTGGGCCGACCTGCTCACCCGCCAGCCTCGCGCCGCGAAGATCAGGCCGCCCACGACGGTGAGGAAGGCGCTGGCGCCGGGCGAGAGGGACGGCGTCGCCAACCGGACGAAGCTGGCGATCCAGGCGAGGCCGATCGCGGTGATGGCGCAGCCCAGCCCGAACATGGCCAGTCCCAGGAATTGCTGAGCGGCGGGCCGGCGCACGAGCCGGCCGAGCGCAACCGCCGTCGCCGCCAGCGTGAGCGCCAGGACGACGTAGCCGATGCCCGGCCCGTCGCTGTCGAGGCCGCGGACGGTCACACGGCGGGTCTCGGCGAGGGCCTCGGCCAGCACCTCCGCCGCCAGGCCACCCTGGTCGACGCCCTCGGCCTCGGCCGCCAGCTCGGCGGCGATCTGGGCTGCGTCACTGCGCTGGTCGAGGATCCAGGATCCCGACGCACCGGCAAATGCGAGGAATAGCGCCAGCACGGCGATGCCGATCACCTCCCGCGTCGTGACACGTGCCGGCTCGTCGCCCGACCTCGTCCGGAGCGCCGCCACAAACCCGCCCGCCAGGACGATCAGGCCGCCGATCAGGGCCAGCCATGCGCCCGTGCCATGGCTGTAGTTGCCCCCGCGGGGCGAGACGGCGAGATAGGCGACGGCGAGCGACGCCGTGACCAGACCGGCGGTGAGGAAGGCGCGGGGGCCGGCGATGAACCTGGTGCGGCTTCGCGGGCTCCGGAGCGCCAGGACGCCGCCCCAGGCGGCGACAAGACCGGTGATCCCCAGCACGATCCCGAACCACGAACCCCCGGTGGCGTCCACCCCGCTGTGCAGGCCCGGGAGGTCGGTGTCGTCGAACCGGGCCCAGCCCGACAGCAGACCGGCATTCTTGCCCCAGGTCAGCAGCGCCGAGACGGCGGAGAGCAGGCCGCCGGCGAGCGCCGCCACCGCGCCGAGACGATGTGAGGACGTCAGCCCGGGTG
>JAPPKQ010000434.1 GCA_028819945.1 bacterium
CGTCATTCCGGCGAAGGCCGGAATCCAGCGCCCCAGCAGACGAATCTGCCGCTGCCGTTCCAGGGAGCCGAGGTGGCCGCCGCCGGCAGGCCCGGCCGGCGGTCGCGTTATCCTGAGCCGTCTCGCGGGAGCCGAACGAGGGGAGCGAGTATGCGCATCACCGGCATGAACCACGCCGTGCTCTACGTGCGCGACGCGCGGCGCCACGCCGAGTTCTACGCCGAGGTGCTGGGATTCGAGCAGGTCATCGACGGACCCGGCGGGGCGTTCGCCTTCATGCGGGCGCCCGAGTCGGAGAACCATCACGACATCGCCTTCTTCAGCATCGGGGAGCAGGCCGCGACGTCCGAGGCCGGCCGGCGCACCGTGGGCCTGTACCACATCGCCTGGGAGGTGCCGACGCTGGAGGCGCTCGCCGAGGCGCAGCGGCGCCTGCAGGCGGAGGGCGCCCTGGTGGGCGCCAGCGACCACGGCTGCAACAAGAGCCTCTACGCCCGCGACCCCGACGGATTGGAGTTCGAGGTCATGTGGCTGGTGCCGCCGGAGCACTGGGGCGACGCCGAGCACCAGGCGATCGTCGAGCCTCTGAACCTCCCCGCAGAGCGCAAGCGCTTCGCCGCCGTCGGCCTCAGCTGAGCCCGTCGCCGTCACAGGGGAGAGGCAACCGCATGGATCTCAGCCGCCAGACCGTGTTCTTCCTCGACGAGGAGGCGTTCGTCGAGACCGCCCGCCCGGGGTTCCGCCGCCGGGTCATGACCGGCGACAACCTGCAACTGTGCTTCTGGCGCATCGCCGGGGGGACGCCGGGGTCGTACCTGCACCACCACCCCGACCACGAGCAACTCGGCATCATCGTGCGGGGCGCCCTCGACTTCCGAATCGGCGACGAGTCCGGTGCGCCGGACGAGGGGGAGCGGACCGTGCTGGGGCCGGGCGACTCGTACCTGGCCTACAGGGGCGTCTGGCACGGCGACAGCGTCTTCGTGGGCGACGACGAGTACAACGAGTGCTGGATCCTCGACGTCTTCGCCCCGCCGCGCGACGACCTCATGGAGGGCGACGCGGCGGCGACCCAGTCCGTGCGGGAACCTCGGACCGATGGCTGATTGGCGACTCGCCGTCGACATCGGCGGCACCTTCACCGACACCGTCCTGCTCGACGCCGACAGCGGCCGAGTCGTGGTCGGCAAGGAGCTCACCACCCCTGCAAACCCCCTCGAGGCGGTGCAGACGGCCATCGGCAGCGTGCTGGACCGTGCCGGGGTGGCGGCCACCGAGGTGACCGCCCCGATCGTGCACGCCACCACGCTGGTCACCAACGCCCTGGTGCAGCGCCGAGCCGGGCGGGCGGCGCTGGTCGTCACCAGGGGCTTCGCCGACACGCTGCTGATCCGCGACGAGCATCGCTACGACATGTACGACCTGCAGATCGAGTTCCCCGACCCGCCGATCCCGCGGGAGAGGATCCTCGAAGCAGACGAGCGGGTGAACGCCCGGGGTGAGGTGCTGACGGTCCCCGCCGGCGCGCAACTCGACCGCATCGCCGCCGAACTGGCCGCCGCCGAGGTGGAGGCCGTGGGCGTCTGCTTCGTGAACTCCTACATGAACGGCGCCAACGAGCAGGCCGCAGGGGAGTATCTGGCGCAGGCGCTGGGGGTTCCCGTCTGCCTGTCGGCGGAGGTTGCGCCGCAGATCCGCGAGTACCCGCGGATGATGACGACGGCCTGCAACGCCGCCGCCATGCCCGTGCTGGGCACCTATCTCGACGACCTGGAGCGCTGGCTCGCCGCGGAGGGGTTCGGCGGCTCGGTGCTGATGATGCTCTCCAACGGGGGAGTGGTCGCCGCCGAGGAGGCCGCCCGTGTGCCGATCCGCCTCGTCGAGTCGGGACCCGCGGCCGGGGCGCTGGCCGGCACGTGGTACTCGCAGCGGCTCGGGGAGGACCGCCTGCTGTGCTTCGACATGGGCGGCACCACCGCCAAGGCCTGCCTCATCGAGGACTTCGACCCCGCGCTCACCTCCTCCTTCGAGATCGCCCGGGTGTACCGCTTCAAGAAGGGGTCCGGCTACCCGGTGCTGGTGCCGTCGGTGGACCTCGTGGAGATCGGTGCCGGAGGCGGGAGCCTGGCGCGGGTCGACAACCTGGGGTTGCTGCGCGTCGGCCCCGTCTCGGCGGGTGCCGACCCGGGACCGGCCTCCTACGGGCGCGGCGGCACGGAGCCTGCGGTGACCGATGCCGACCTGCTGGTGGGGTACCTCAGCGCCGAGGCGTTCCTGGGCGGCGAGATGCCGCTGGAGGTCGCCGCGGCGCGCACGGCCGCCGAGCCGCTGGCCGAGCGCCTCGACCTGGACCTGGAGAGCGCCGCCTCGGGCATCGTCGAGGTAGTGGACCAGAACATGGCCGCCTCGGCTCGCATGCACGCCGTCGAGAGGGGGGTGGACCTGCGCGGCGTGACGCTGCTGGCCTTCGGCGGCGCCGGTCCCGTGCACGCCTGCCGGGTGGCCGAGCTGGTGGAGTCCTCCCGGGTGGTGTTCCCCGTGCACGCCAGCGTGCTGTCGGCATTCGGGACCCTCGTCACCCCGGTGCGCATCGACCTGGCGCGCAGCCTGCTGCGACCGCTCACCGACCTGCGAAGCGACGACGCCACCGAGCTCCTGGAGTCCATGCGCAACGAGGGGCGGCGCGTTCTGGCCGGTGCCGGCGTCCCCGCCTCCGCGGTGCGCTTCCGCTACGGCATCGACGTCCGCTATCGCGGTCAGGGCAACGAGATCACCGTCTGGTTGGGCGAGGGGCCCGAATGGCCCACCGACGACGCCGAGACACTGGCGGCCTTCGAGGCCGAGTACAAGCGGGTCTACGGGCTCACGATCGACGACGTGCCCACCGAGGTCGTGACCTGGCGGCTGTCGGCGTGGGCGCCCGTGACGGGGGTGGCGCCGGACCTTGCCGCTCCCGCCGGTGGCGAGGCCGTCCCGACCGGCAGGCGGACGGTGCGTTTCGGCCGCGACCGCGAACCCGACGAGGTGGCGATCTACGAGCGCACCCGGCTGCCGGCGGAGACGCGCCTCGACGGCCCGGTCATCATCTCCGAGGCGGAGACGACCGTCGTCATCCGACCCGGCTGGACCGTGGAGGTCAACGCCGACGGCAGCATGCTGGCCAAACGGGAGGAGGCGGCATGAGCGCGCCGAAGCGGCACTTCGACGGCGTCGACCTGCAGGTTCTCTG
>JAPPKQ010000432.1 GCA_028819945.1 bacterium
CCCCCCCACCGGGTCCGGCACAGCATGGCGAACACGTCGGCGCATCCGTAGAGAGCGGCCAGGTCGTCGTCGCGGAGGCGCCCCAGCAGTTCGACCGGGGCGTCGACGCGGCCGGCCAGGCGGGTGAGGCGGCGCCGGTCGCGCCCCCTCCCGGCGATGACAACCTGCAGGTCTTGGTGGACGCCCGCCAGCAGTGCAGCCGACCGGACAAGCGTGTCCATTCCCTTGCGGGGCACCAGCCTCGACACGCTCACCACCGTCGGGGCTTCGGCCCGGAGGTGCAGCCGCCTGCGGGCCTCGATCCGTTCGGCGGCTGAGCTCGGCTGGAACCGATCTACGTCCACGCCGGGAGGGATCACGAACGCCGGCAGCGGCCGGCCCAGGGCCCGTTCGCATTCGCGGGCGGAATAGCCCCCGGCCGCGATCACCCCCGCCGCCCCCGCCAGTACCGACCGCAGCAGCCGTCGAGTGCCCGGGAGACGGCCGGGAATGGCCACTTCGGCGCCATGCACGATCACTGCGTAGGGGTGGTCGAGGCGCGGTCCGATCAGTCCGGCCGGAAGGGCGGGATCGATCACCACCAAGTCGACGTCGTGGCGATGGGCCAGGCGTCGCACCCTCCGGGTGAGGTGCGGCCCCGGCAGCAGCCACGGCTCGCGGGATCGGGTCACGGTGAAGGGCTGGGCTGCGTCGAAGGCGTCCGCGCCCTCGTACGGGGTCGTGTGCACCACGACGTCCTCCGCAGGCAGCCGCCGCCAAAGCTCCCACAGGTAGTTCTGGATGCCCCCCACCTTGGGTGGGAAGTCGTTGGTCACGAGCAGGTGACGGGTCACGCCGCTGCTCGCGGGGGTACCGGCCGCTCGAGTTCGGCCTTCACCATCGGGTCGTCGTGCTCGGACAGCGCTTCGAGGCTGAGACCGAGGCGGCGGGCGCACCACACCCCGTGAGCCCTGATGAGCGGATCGGGGTCGCGCAGCGCCCGGTCCACCGCCGCTCGCACCCGCGGCTCTGAGGGTTCGCCCACGTTGGCCAGCACCACCAAGGCGTTGCGGCGCAGGTAGCGGGGTTCCCGCCGAGGTATGTACCAGCGCCCGTGGGCTGCCATCAGCTCGGCGTCCGAGGCGTCGAGCATGTCGAGAAGCGAGACCCACATGCCCCGATCCGCTGCCGGTGGCGAGGGGGCGGGCTCGGCCACGGGGTGGTGGCGAGGCCGGGCCCGGCTGGTGAGCCGGAGGTGCACCCGGTTGGGCGGGCACACCTCGGAGCAGTCGTCGCATCCGTAGATCCGGTCGCCGAGCGCCACTCGGTAGTCGGGGTCGAACACGCCGTCGGCCTGGACCAGCCAGGCCAGGCAGCGGCGGGCGTCCACGGCGCCGGGGGCGACGATGGCGCCGGTCGGGCAGCCGTCCAGGCACTGTCGGCAGGATCCGCAGCCGTCGGCCACCGGCTCGGGGTCGGCCAACACCAGGGGGGCGTCGGTCACCACCGCCCCGAGCACGACCAGGCTGCCCGCGCCGGGCAGCAGGATGTTCGAGTTCTTGCCCCACCAGCCGATGCCGGCCCGGTGGGCCGCGGCCCGGTCGACCAGTCCGTTGTCGTCGGCCGACACCACGGCCCGGTGGCCTGCGGCCCGCAGCGGCTCGGCCATCGTCTCCAGAGCGGCCCGCAGCGGGGTGTAGTAGTCGGCCCGGGCGTAGGCGGCCACCCGCGCGTGGGGCCGGCCGCCCTCGGGTTGGCAGTCGTCTGCGGCGCCGAACTCGAGGGCGCCGACGATCAGGGCGGCCGCGCCGGGCACCAGTCGCGCCGGGTCGGTGGAGCGACTCGGGTTGCGGTACGTGAACTGCATCCCGCCGTGCAGCCCGGCCCGCTTGCGTTCATGCAACGCCGCCGCGACCTCGTCGAACGGCTCGGCCCGGCAGAAGCCGACCGCGCACAGCCCGGCGCCGCGGCCGATCTCGGCCAGCGTCTCCGCATCGACGGTCACGGATCTCACAGAGACTTCCCCGAACCGGGAGCAACACGCCTTGACATACGGCTACTCACGGGTTGCTCGGGCCTTGTCTGCCGCTCGCTCGACCCCTCAGCCGGTCGAAGCCGCGGTCACCTCGTCGAACTTCCGGGCGGCCCGCCCGTCGTCGATGGCGGCTGCGGCTGCCTCCACGCCGGCCGCGAGGTCCTCGGCGATCCCGGCCACCACCAGGCCCGCCGCCGCGTTGAGGACCACGACGTCTCGCAGGGGACCGGACTCGCCCGCCAGGATGCCGGACAGGATCCGCGCGTTGTCGACCGGGTCGCCGCCCCGCAGCTCGTCGGGCGTTGCCGGCGCCAGTCCAACGTCGGCCGCGAGCACGCGGTACTCGGTCACCTTGCCCTCGTTCAGATCGACGACCAGGTTCGGTCCGGTGGTGGTGAACTCGTCGAAGCGGCCGTCGCCGTGCACCACCAGCGACCGTACGGAACCTGTGGCCTGCAGCACGGCAGCCAGGGTGGGGGCCAGCGACGGCTCGGGAACGCCGATTACTTGGCGCTGCACGCGACCCGGATGCGACAGCGGTCCGAGCAGATTGAAGACCGTGGGTATGCCGATTTGGGAACGCACACCGGCGACGTGGCGCATGGCCGGATGGAAGGTCTTGGCGAAGGCAAATCCGAGCCCCACCGAGCGCACCGTCTGCTCGACTTCGTGCGGCGCGGCGCCAATGGGCACGCCGATGGCATCGAGCAGATCGAAGGCGCCCGATGTGGACGAGGCCTTGACGTTGCCGTGCTTGCAGACGGTGGCGCCCGCACCGGCGGCCACGAAGCAGGCCATGGTTGAGACATTCAGCGCGTGGGTCTTGCGGCCGGCTGTGCCTCCGGTGCCCACGATGTCGATGGCGCCGTCGGGGATGTCCAGAGGCGTCGCCGCGTCACGCATGGCCTCAACCAGGCCTTGGAGTTCGCCGACGCCGGGGTCCTTGATCCTGAGGGCTACGATGAACACGGCCACCTGGGCGTCGGTCGCCTCGGCCGCGAGGATCGCCCCGAGCGCGGCCCGGGCCTCGCCGGGTCCGATGTCCCGACCGGCCGCGAGCGTCCCCAGCACGCCGGGCCATCCGCCGTAGTCGTCGAGCGTCGTCATGGTCTCCTCCGAGTCGCCCTGACGCTTCGGATCTCGCACTTCGGATCCGGGCGCGTCCAGGCTTCAGGCTAACTAGCCTGATGTCGGTGGCGGGGAGCCGGC
>JAPPKQ010000408.1 GCA_028819945.1 bacterium
TCGCCAGGGCATTCGGGCCGCCGTCGCTCGCAGCGGAGTGCGCGACGGGCTTCCTGGCGCTCGGGGGACGCCTTGTCGTGAGCGAACCGGAGCATGAGGCGGCGACTCGCTGGCCGTCAGTGCCTCTGGCGCGGTTGGGTCTGGCGATGCACACGACCGGCACAGAACCGCGTTTCGTGGAGATCCGGAAGATGACACCGCATGAGGAACGCTTCCCGCGGCGGCCCGCCGCGATGCAACGAAACCCTCTCTTCTAGACGCTCTATGAGGCATCTGCTGAGCAACGCTGCCGACGCCCCGTCCCGCCGGTCGGGTGACGCCCCGTGCCGCCGCCCGGGTGACGCCGCCGCCCGGGTGACGCCGCCGCCCGTCATTCCGGCACAGCCGGAATCCAGGACTTGGTCCCCGACCGGCGCCGAACTCTATGTTTCACGTGAAACATCACCCTCCGGCAAGGACCGCGCGGTTACAATCCTGAGCAGCCGGTCCCGTTGGAGGTGTTGCTCCAGTGACATCTGAATGCCGCACGATCGCCGTCGCCAACCAGAAGGGCGGCGTCGGGAAGACCACGACGGCGATCAACCTCGCTGCTGCTCTGGCCGAACTGGGACGGCGGGTGCTGGTCGTGGACATGGATCCCCAGGCGAACGCCACCACAGGCATTGGTCTGGATCCCCGGGATCTCACGGTCTCGGTCTACGACGTCCTGCTTGACGGCAAGTCGATCGTGGAATGCATCGTGCCGACTCCGGTCGAGGGGTTGATGGCTGTCCCGTCGCATCTGGATCTGGCGGGCGCCGAAATCGAATTGCAGTCGGCCTTCAACCGCGAGCGCCGCCTGGCCGCGTCGCTCGGGCCCGTGATCGGGCAGTTCGACTACCTTTTCGTGGACTGCCCGCCGGCTCTCGGGCTGCTGGCGGTGAACGCGCTGACAGCGGTGCGCGAGGTGCTCGTTCCGATCCAATGCGAGTACTTCGCCCTGGAGGGACTCGCCCAACTCACGATGCACGTGGAGCAGATCCGACGGCATCTGAACCCGGACCTGCGCGTGTCCAGGTTGTTGCTCGTGATGTACGACGGCAGGACGAACCTGTCCCGGCAGGTGTCTCAGGAGGTACGCGGACTGTACGACGAACGCGTCTGCCACACCGTGATACCGCGGTCGGTGCGCCTTGCCGAGGCACCGGCGCGGGGGCTGCCCATCACGGTGTACTCGCCGCGCTCACGGGCCGCCCTGACGTATCGCATTCTGGCCAAGGAGTTCGAGGCCAATGGCGCAAGGTGAGCGCGGCTTGGGCCGAGGCCTGGGCGCTCTCATCCCGACCGGCGGTCGCCTCGCGGGGGGCTATCGCGAGATTGCAGTCGCCAGCATCGTGCCCAACACGAACCAGCCGCGGACCCACTTCGATGAGGAACCGCTCGACGCTCTCGCCGACTCGATCGGTCGGATCGGTGTGCTGCAACCGGTCCTGGTGAGGCAGGTCGAGGCGGACCGCTTCGAACTGATCGCCGGTGAGCGGCGTTGGCGGGCGGCCAAGCGTGCCGGTCTCCAGACGATTCCGGCGCTTGTCCGGTCGGCTGAGGACCAGGAATCCCTCGAGGAGGCGCTCGTCGAGAATCTCCACCGAGAGGATCTGAACCCGCTGGAGGAAGCCGCCGCGTTCCTGCAGCTGCAGCAGGACTTCGGACTCACCCAGCAGGCGGTGGCGAACCGTGTGGGCCGCAGCCGGGCAGCTGTGACCAACTCGACCCGCCTTCTGCAACTGCCCGGCGAAGTACAGGAGCTCATTGCCGCCCGCCGGCTGTCGGCCGGCCACGGCCGGGCGCTCGCGGGCATCGCCGATTCCGCCGAGCAGGTGGACCTTGCACGCCAGGTCGTTCGCGACGGTTGGTCGGTGCGCCAGTTGGAGGACCATCTGCGGTCACCTCTGGCAGCTGGGGGGAGTGCCGCCGGCGCCGGGTCGGCGAAGCGGGCGGCGGAGTCCGATGGGCAGAGCGACGGCAGCGCGGTCAGCGAGTCGGCGTTGCTGGAACTCGAGAAACTGCTGGCGGAGTTTCTCTCGACGGTGGTGCGCGTGGAGATCGGTGAGAAGAAGGGTCGCCTCACGGTGGAGTTCGCCGATCTAGACGATCTCGAACGCATCTACCACTTGGTGACTCGCTGACCGGCGGCGACCGCTCGAGCTACGAACGTATGTTCGTCTAACTTCCGAGCGGCTCCGCGATCCAGTCGGCCAGGCACTGCGCGATCCGTTCGGCCAGGACTGCCTGCTGCTCGACCACGACCGGCGGCGGTCCGAGATGGCAGGCCACCGCCGGCATCCGGCTCTCCCGCAGCAGCGGGAGGCGCATCCCGGCGGCCGCTGCGGGAACATCCAGCACACTGCCCAATGCTGTGGCCAACATCTCCGCCAGGCGCTTGCCACCGGCGGAGGTGAAGCCGGCGGTCTCGAAGTAGAACGTCTCGCAGCTGCGGCCGTCCGCCAGCTGGACGTCCAGGAGCACCGAGGTGTCGAGTTCGTTTGCCGCCGCCGCCACATCAGAGCCCTCGCGTTGGGCCAGGACGAGCACCCTGGCTCCCCGTCGGCGCAGCACCCGAGCCGCGGCCTCGACGAGCGAATCAGCGCCGGCAAGGGCGATCGGAGCGGCACTCAGCAGCCGCGGTCTGCTGCGCAGGCGTTCCCGCTCGAGCAGCATCTGCATGCTGTGACTGTCGCCGGAGGGAATCCGCTCCAGGACGGCGACGGTGTCGGGACCGCAAATGCCGTCAGCGGTGAGTCCGGCGTTCTCCTGCAGAGCGCCGATGGCGGCGCCGGTGTCGGGACCGAGGATCCCGTCGACCCGGCCCGCGGAGAAGCCCAGGGCCCCCAACCTGCGCTGGAGGTCCGCCACGTCCTCGCCTCGCTGGTAGGGGGTGCGGAGATACAGCAACCGGTCGCCGAGGCGGTGTCCGGCCTCGACGAGCGCAGCCCACGTGCCGGCGCCGCAGACCCCGTCGGCCGGCAACCCGCGACTCTGCTGGAAGCGCTTGACCGCCTCGGCGGTCGCAGCCGTGTACTCCTCCGTCGAGGCGATCTCGAACTCTCCGGCCTCGGCCAGCTTGCGATGCAGGTCGCGTACGGTCGCCCCTCGGGCACCGATTCTGAGAGGCAGCGCCGCCTCGGCTATCGGTTCTCTCCCTCCGCCCGGCGCCGGGCCC
>JAPPKQ010000054.1 GCA_028819945.1 bacterium
CGACCAAGGCGAGGCCGGCCGCGCCGACGCCGGCCTTGGCGCTGGCGCCCAGCAGTGTGCGCCGACTGAAGCGCCGGCGGTGCAGGCGGGTCCAATAGTTCATCTCACGCATGGGGGTCTCCTCTCGCGATCCGGCGTCGCTATGGGCCATCGCGCACGCGGGGGCGATGGCCGATCCGGGATACGCGCAAACCACAGGGATGTCAAGCAGATCGGTGGACAACAGCCAGGAAAAACGGGGCGGAATGACGTTCGACGTCTAGCGCACGTTCCGCAAGCGGGGGTCGAGTTCGTCGCGCAGCCAGTCGCCCATGACGTTGCCCGTCAGCGAGATGATCAGCAGGGCCAGACCGGGCAGCCAGATGGGCCACCAAGCGATGATCATCACCTCGCGGCCCTCGGTGATCATGCGCCCCCAGGAGGCGGTGCCCGGCGGGACGCCGACGCCCAGGAAGCTCAGCGCCGCTTCGGCCAGGATCACGATCGCGACCTCCAGCGTCATGATGATGACGATCGTGTTGGCCACGTTGGGGAGGAGGTGCTTGCGCATGATCCACCAGCCGGTCGCCCCGGTGGCGCGGGACGCCGTGACGAAGTCGCGCTCCCGCAGCGACAGCACGTCGGCGCGGACCAGCCGCGCGTAGGCGGACCAGGTCCAGACCAGCAGGATGATGATGACGTTGCGCAGGCTGGGCCCGAAGACGCTGGCCATGAGGACCGCGAAGAGGATGGACGGCAGCGCCAGCTGGACATCGACGATGCGCATCAGCACCTGCCCGGTGAAGCCGCCGATCCAGCCCGACACCATGCCGATGAGACTGCCGATGATGGCCGCCCCCGGCACGACGATCGCCACGACGATCAGCGAGACGCGCGCCCCGTGCAGCAGCCGGCTGTAGATGTCGCGGCCCAGTTCGTCCGTGCCCAGCGGGTGCGTCCAGGTGCCGCCGTCGAAGACGGGGGGCTGCAGGCGGGAGAGCAGGTCGATGAAGTCGGGGTCGTGCGTCGCGAGCAGGTCGGCGAAGATGCCCGCCACGAGCAGCACCACCACGATCGCCCCGGGGATCGACAGCCCCAGCCAGCGCCGCCAGCGGATCCCGCCTGGCGTCTCCTTCAACTCCACCGGCGCGGCCTGGGCCTGCTGGGCCATCAGAGCGCTCCCGACCGGATGCGCGGATCGATCACGCGGTAGGACACATCGACGAGGACGTTGGCGAGCGAGATGGAGGCCGCCAGGACGATGATCGCCGTCTGCACCATGGGGAAGTCGTTCTGGATGATGGAGTCGATGATCAGGCGGCCGACGCCGGGCCAGGCAAAGACCACCTCAATGATGACGGAGCCGGCGATGAGGCGGCCCAGGCCGATGCCCAGGATCGTGACGACGGGCAGCAGCGCGTGCCGGACCGCGTGGCGGAAGATCACCACGCGCTCGTTCAGCCCCTTGGCCCGGGCCGTGCGGATGAAGTCGGTGTCCATGACCTCGATCATGCCCGAGCGCGTGAGCCGCATGATGGCGGCCATCTCGAGCAGGCCCAGCGAGACCGCCGGCAGGATCAGTGACTTGAACCCCTCGGCGCCGCCCGTTGGGAACCAGCCCAACTGCACGGCGAAGAAGAAGATCATCATCAGCCCCAGCCAGAAGCTGGGGGTGGCCTGGCCGATCACGGCCAGCAGCCGCGCGAACCAGTCGATGGGCTTGCCGCGCCGCAGCGCCGCGATGATGCCCAGCGGAATCGACCCGGCCAGGGACACAATGAGGGCGGCGACGCCCAGCTTGAAGGTGTTCACCGCCCGGTCACCGATGGCGCCGATGGTCGATGTGCCGCCGCCGCGGTAGGAGTTGCCGAAGTCGAGCTGCAGCACGTCCCAGAGGAAGTTGCCGTACTGGACGATCTGCGGATCGTTCAGGCCCAGGTTCTCGCGCAGGGCCTCGATGTCCGCGTTCGTGGCGTCGAAGGGGAGCAGGAACGTCTCGGGGCTGCCCACCGTGCGGGAGACGAAGAAGACGATGCTCACCACGATGAAGACGACGAAGAACGCCTGCAACAGCCGGATGGCGAGGAAGTTCCAGAACTGCATGGGCGGGGGCGCCCCTTCCCGGCCGGCGGTCCGACTCGCCCGGTCCGGCGCATGGTAGACCCTTTGCGCCGTGGGTCGCCAGTGGGGCGCCCAGCGGGCGCGGCCGGAGACCCCCTACCAGGTGTCGATGTTGGGCCGCCGCCCGCGCCGGATGGGGTGGGGGTTCTCGCAGGCCATGAGGCTGCGCACGAAGATGCGGCGCGTATCGGCCGGGTCGATCACGCCGTCGTTCTCCAGTACCGAGGAGGCGTTCACGCCCTTGCCCCGCCGGTACGCCTCGGCCACGAGTTCCTCGTAGCGCGCGGCGCGCTCCTCGATGTCCTCGATCGCGGCCAGTTCCGCGCGGTCGCCCAGCCGCACCGCGGCCTCCAGGTTCATGCCGCCGATCTCGGTCGTCGGCCAGGACAGCGTCCAGAGGGGCGCGCGGGCGCTGCCCGTCTGCATCGCCTGCGCGGCGAGGCCGTAGGCCTTGCGCAGGATGAGGCAGAACTTCGGCGTCTGCACGTTGGCCAGCGTCACGAAGACGTTGTTGCACTTGCGGGCCAGGCCCGTCCGCTCGACGTCGGGGCCGACCATCATGCCGGTCGTGTCGCACAGCACGAGGATGGGGATGTTGAAGGCGTCGCAGAGTTGCGCGAAGCGGCAGAGCTTGTCTGCGCCGGGGCTGTCCACCGCGCCGCCGAGATGCTCGTTGTTGTTGGCGATGATGCCGACCGGGTGCCCCTCGATGCGGATCAGCGACGTCACCATGCCGACGCCGAACTCCGAGCGCAGCTCCAGCACCGAGCCCGTGTCGGCCAGCAGTTCGATCACCTCGCGCACCTTGAACGTGCGCAGCCGGTTCTCGGGAATGACGTGGCGCAGCAGGCGCTGGTCGGCGCACTCCCAGTCGTCGACGGGGCCCTGGAAATAGGAGAGGTACTTCTTCGCGGCGGCGATCGCCTCGTGGTCGTCCTCGACGATGATGTCCACCGAGCCGGCCGGACCCAGGTCCTCCATCGGGCCGATCTCCTCGGGCAGGAACAGGCCCAGGCCGCCGCCCTCGATGGTGGCGGGACCGCCCATGCCGATGTTGGAGTCCTTCGTGGCGATCACGCAGTCGAGGATGCCAAGCAT
>JAPPKQ010000122.1 GCA_028819945.1 bacterium
TACGCGGGCGCCGGTCTTGGCGTGGAGGCCGCGCACGCCCTGGTTGTGGTCTTGTTGGGGGTGGGTGTTGGCTATCAGCTTTATCGTCACGCCCATCTCGTCGGCCATGTGCAGGATCTCGTCGGGCTCCTCGCCCGGATCGATGCAGATCGCCTCGCCGGTGCGGCGGTTGCCGATCACCCAGCAGTTCTCCTGGAAGATGCCCACCAGCATCCCCCGCACCTCGATCTCGGTGACCTCGGGGGCGTCGCCGGGGGCGTCGTGCTGGCGCGGATCGGTGTCGTCGCTCATGCCGGGCTCTCCTCGTCGCCGCGCAGGATGCGGTCGATCTCCTCCAGCGCGTCGCTGCTGCGCAGCGGGCCGCTCGCCTCGCCGAGGGCGGGCCGCACGGGCTCGTCCGCCGGTCCCGCGGCGGCCTCCAGCTTGCGCACGTATTCCTGCATCTCGCTGTTGTCCTCGAGCGCCTCGGCGACCTGCGCCTCGTAGCGCCGCGCGCGCCGATCGAGGTCGGCGAGGTCCAGGCCCAGGCCGTAGATCTCGCTCAGCTTGCCCAGCAGCGCCTGCGTCGCGCGCGGGTTCTGGCCGCCGCTCACGTAGTGCGGCACGCTGGCCCACAGGCTGACGTGCGCCATGTCGCGCTGACGGCAGAGCTCGCCGATCGCGCCCACGATGCCCGTCGGACCCTGATACGACGAGGTCGCGAAGCCCAACTCCAGCATGCGCGACGCGGGGTGCGCGCCGCCGCTCAGCGGGACCGGACGCGTGTGGGGCGTGTCGGCCAGCAGCCCCCCGATGGTGACGATCTCCACCACCCCCATCTCCGACGCCACCTCGGCCACGTGGGCCGAGAATTCCTTCCAGCGCAGGTTCGGCTCGGTTCCCAGCCCCAGGATGAAGTCGCGGTCGGCGGTCTGGAAGCGGGCGGGCGTGAAGTCGGTCAGGGGCCAGCGGATCTCGCGCGTCTGCCCGTCGCGCATGCGCACGTGCGGGCGCTCCTCGGTGAACACGAAGAAGCCGTCCGGGTCGATCTCGGCCAGTCGCTCGGTCCGCGCCTGCTGGCGCAGATAGCGGATCGCGCCCGAGGCCGACTCGGCCGCGTCGTTCCAGCCCTTGAAGGCGATCAGCAGCACGGGCTCGTGCAGTTCGGGTCGGTAGTGGAAGCGGAGCGCGCTCATGGGGGCAGGATAGCCCCTCCCTCTCTCGGCGCCCGTGTGGCCGCGCGATCCGGCACGATCAGCGCCCCGACTAGAAGTCCGTGACCAACTCCGCCGGCAGGTGGCGCACGTCGTTGAGGCGGTGCAGGGCGGTGTGCTGCGGCGCCCCCTCGGGGTGCCGCCCCAGCGGCCAGCGTTCGATTTCGGTGATCGAGGCGTTGTGGATCTCGACGTCCGCCAGCCAGTCGTCGTGCGGCATCTGGCCGTAGGCCCAGCGCATCGCCGCCGCGATCGTGCCGCCGTGCGTGAACACCGCGACCGTCTCGGTCGCGCCGTCCGCCGCCGCCAGCCCGCGCTCCACGATCTCCGACAGCGCCGCCGACACCCGCTCCTGGAAGCCCGCCAGCGTTTCGCCCCGTTCGGAGTGGCGGTGGTGCGGCTGCCAGAGCCGCAGGTACCGCTGCTCCTGGATGATCTCCGCGATCGAGACTTCGGATTCGTCGCCCATCTCGATCTCGCCGAGGCGATCGTCGATATCGAGTTCGTGGCCCAGCCGTCGGGCGCTGGCCTCGGCGGTCTGTCGCGCCCGCGCGTAGTGGCTGGTCACGAGCCGCGTCACGTCGCGCGCGGCCAGCCCCTCGGCGATGTGTGACGCCTGCTCGAGGCCGCGCGCCGTCAGCGCCACGGTGGGGCCGTAGACGAGGCCGGGCCCGCCCGCCTGCCCGTGGCGAATCAGCAGCAGCCGGACCGACGGCCTGCCGTCGGGCATCGCTGCGCCGCCGCTAGGCCGGCACGGTGACCGGCGCGGCCTCCCGCCAGCCGTCGATGTCCTGGCCGTAGTAGCGGCCCAGGATCAGCATCGCGATCTTCTGCTTCGCGGGGCCGATGCCCGGCACGGTGCCGATGCGCTTCATCACCGTGGCCGCGTCGGGCTGGTCCTTCCAGATGTTCTCCGCTGCGCCCCCGAAGTCCTCGACGATGACGCGGCAGGCGTCCTGCACGCGCTTGCCCATGTTCTTGGGGTAGCGATGAATCGCCGGCGACTCCCGCATGACGGCCAGGAAGTCCTCCTGGGGCATGGCGGCGATCTTGTGCACGTCGAGGTGGCCCAGGCGGCGTTGGAGCTCGTACGGCCCCGCGAACGCCTTCTCCATCGTGATCTGCTGGTCCAGCACCAGCCCGATCAACAGGGCGTTCGAGTCGCGGCCCAAGAGGCGGTTGGCCTCGTCGTTGCCGGTGAACGGCGGCGTCGGCACGCCGCCCTCGTTGAAGACCGGTGCGATGTCCAGGTACTTGTTGGGGTCGCCCACGCTGCATTCCTCCGCTCGCTGACCGCCGGGCTGGTCGCGATGCTATCACGCCTCGCCCGATGGTCAGCGGGCGGGGAAGGTGAACACGACCGACTCCGCCGTCGGCGTGCCCGGCAGCGGCTCCTCCCCCTCGATGAGCACGACGGCGAATCCGCGCAGGTCGGCGTCCGGCTGGGCGGCGATCCGCATGATCGCGCTGCCGTCGCCGGCAACGCGGAACACGCGGTCGGGCAGCGTGGTCCCATCGCTCAGGATGCGGAAGAGCTGGTAGGACGTGCCCGGCGGCGACGGCTGCGTCTGCCGGAACAGCAGGCTGACGGGCGCGCCCTCGAAGTCCGTCACGAACACCCACCCGCCGGGCGTGTCCGAGACCTGCGTCTGCAGGGGCAGCCAGCGTCCGTCGGGGACCGGCTCCGGCTCGGTGAGCCAGAGCAGGCCGACGACCAGCGCCGTCGCGGCGAACACGGCCGCCATCGTGTGCGGCAGCCGCCGGCGCCATCCGGCCATCGACTGGCGCGCATGCGCCCACAGTTGCTCCCGGCTGCGGCGCTGACGGGCGGCGGTCATGATCCGCCCCTCCAGCGCGATGGACGGCCAGGCGCTGTCGTCGGCCGCCAGCGACAGCACCCCGGCCGTTTGCAAGAGTTACAGGAGTTACGCCTGCCCCACGCCCCACCCCCCGCCCCTCTCCCGCACCGCCTCCGCCACCACGG
>JAPPKQ010000443.1 GCA_028819945.1 bacterium
GCGCACCTCCTTGCCCTAGACGCCCGCACCGGGGAGGTGGCCTGGGACACCGAGATGGCCGACTACCGGGACGGCATCACGCACTCGTCGGGCGCGATGATCATCGACGGCCGGGTGCTCGCCGGCCGCACGTGCAGCCCCCGGAGCCGCGACGCGCGCTGCTTCATCTCCGCCCACGACTCGGACGACGGGACCGAGCTGTGGCGCGTCTACACCGCGGCGGGGGCGGACGATCCGGGCGGGCAGACGTGGGGCAACCTGCCGACCTCGGAGCGCGTGCACGTCTCGCCGTGGGGCGCCCCCGGCAGCTACGACCCGGAGCTGGGGCTAATCTACTGGGGCATCGCCGTCCCGCTGCCCTATCCGCGCATCGTCCGGCGCGGCACCTGGGACCTGGGCGACGGCACGCCGTGCGAGCTGTACTCCAACTCGACCGTCGCCCTCGGGGTGGAGAGCGGCGACATGGCGTGGTACTACCAGCACCTGCCGTGCGACGACTGGGACCAGGACTTCGTGCAGGAGCGGACGCTGATCGACACGGTGGTCGATCCCGATCCGGAGTCGGTGATGTGGATCAACCCGCGCCTGGCGGGGACGGCCGAGGAGCGCAAGATCGCGGTCACCCTCGGCGAGCCGGGCGGGTTGTTCGTGCTCGACCGCGAGACCGGCGAGTTCCTGTGGGGGACACCGCTCCCCTACACCAGCACGGAGCGCTTCGTCATCCGCGACATCGACCCGGCGACCGGGCAGGTCTTCATCAACATGGACCTCGTGGCGCGCGAGATCGGCGACCAGTTCATCATCTGCGGCCACAACGTGAAGGGCTGGTGGTCGTGGTCCTACAGCCCGCAGACCGGCCTGCTCTACATCCCCATCAACCGTTCGTGCCTGAACCAGACCGCCAACGACCGGACGATCTCGGGGGCGAGCCCGCGCTTCACGCAGCCCGAGCCGGGCTTCGAGGTGGACGGCCACCTGACCGAGGTGCGGGCCCTCGACATCTCGACCGGCCGCGAGGCGTGGCGCTTCAGCCAGCGCGCCCCCAACGCCGGGTCGACGCTGGCCACGGCGGGGAACGTCGTGTTCCACGGCGACCTGAACCGCCGCTACCGCGCCTTCGATGCCGAAACCGGCGAGGTGCTGTGGCAGACGATCCTCGACAGCCAGATCACGGGCTTCCCCGTGTCGTACGCGGTCGACGGCCGGCAGTACCTGTCGGTGCCGGTGGGCGGCTCGGCCATCTTCCAGCTCTCGAACTACGCGTCCGAGCTCGAGGCGCCGCTGGGCAGCAACCTGCTGGTCACGTTCGCGCTGCCGCCGGCCGCGGCGGACCAGTGACCGCGGACACCCGCCCGCGCCGGGAACCGGCACTGCCCGAACCCGAGGAGGACGTCATGCAGAGCACTCACGCCCCGCGGGCCGCCGTGGGCCGCATCGGCGTCATCCTCCTCGGCGTCGCCTTCGTCCTCGCCGCACCCGCTGCGGCGCAGCAGGGTGCCTCGGGCGGCGAATGGCGCAGCTACGCGGGCCAGGCAGCCGGCACGAAGTATTCGCCACTCGATCAGATCCACGCCGGCAACGTGCAGGACCTCCACATCGCCTGGCGCTGGCGCTCGGTCGATCACGAGCTGGCCGACGCCGACCCCGACCTGCAGTTCAGTCCCATGCTGCTGACCACGCCGCTGATGGTCGGCGGGCGGCTCTTCATGAGCACGAACCTGGGGCAGGCGGCCGCGATCGATCCCGCCACGGGCGAGACGACGTGGGTCTACCGCGCGCTGGAGGACGGCGCGGGACGACCGCGCGGCGGGCCGACCCGCGCCGTCGGCCACTGGCACGACCCGGAGCGGGACGACGAGCGCATCTTCATCGTGAGCGGGGAGCAGCTCGTGGCGCTCGACGCGCGCACCGGCGACCCGCTGCGCGAGTTCGGGGCGGGCGGCAAGGTCGATTTGTCGGAAGGTGTCCCCCACCTCGAGGAGTACCGCTGGACCGCGGCGCCCCTCATCTGCCGCGACACCATCATCGTCGGCATCTTCACCATCGACCAGTTCGACCGCCGGGAGCAGGCGCCCGGCTATATCCGCGGCTACGACGCGGTCACCGGCCAGCTCAAGTGGCGCTTCAACACCATCCCGCAGCCGGGCGAGTTCGGGCACGAGACGTGGGAGGACGGCTCCTGGGAGCACACCGGGGCCAGCAACGTCTGGACGGTGGCGAGCGCCGACGAGGAGCTGGGCTACGCCTACCTTCCCACCGCCACCCCGACCCACAACTGGTACGGCGGGCACCGGCCGGGCGACAACCTGTTCGCGGAGACGCTGCTGTGCCTGGAGTGCGAGACCGGCCGCCGCGTCTGGCACTACCAGTTGATCCACCACGGCATCTGGGACTACGACACCGCGTCGACCCCCATCCTGGCCGACATCACCGTCGACGGCCGGCCGATCAAGGCCGTCGTGCAGGTGACCAAGCAGGCGTTCGCCTACGTCTTCGACCGCGTCACCGGCGAGCCGGTCTGGCCGATCGAGGAGCGGCCGGTGCCGCAGTCGGACGTCCCCGGCGAGCGGACCTCGCCGACGCAACCGTTCCCCACCCGACCGGCCCCCTTCGACCGGCAGGGAATCACCGTCGACGACCTCATCGACTTCACGCCGGAGCTCCGGGCCGAGGCGCTGGAGATCTTCAACCGCTACCGAGGCGGCCCGATCTTCACGCCCCCGTCGCTGCGCGACGAGTCGCCCGGCGGGACGCTGGGCACGCTGCAGCTCCCCGGCTGGGTGGGCGGCGCCAACTGGAACGGCGCCGCCTACGACCCCGAGACGCAGATGCTCTACGTGCCGTCGATCACGGCGCCGATCCAGATCTGGCTGCGCGAAGCGCCGGAGGAATCGCCGTTCCGCTACCTGCAGGGCCCGGTCAGCGTCTGGATCGACGGGCCGCGGGGGCTCCCGCTGGTCAAGCCGCCGTGGGGACGGATCACGGCCATCGACCTCAACACGGGCGATCACGCCTGGATGGTGCCGAACGGGCCGGGGCCGCGCGACCACATCGCGCTGCAGGACCTGGCGCTGCCGTGGCTGGGCGCCCCCGGGCGGGCGGCGCCGCTCCTGACGAAGACGCTCCTCTTCCTGGGCGACGGCTCCCGCTCGATGCAGGTGGTGCCGCCG
>JAPPKQ010000298.1 GCA_028819945.1 bacterium
TGTCCGAGACGATCTCGATGATATCGGAGACCTGGGCCACGTCGAGCAGGGCGGCCTGCACGGCGGCTTCGTTCTCGCTGTCCAGATGGCTGGTGGCCTCGTCCAGGACCACGATCGCCGGATCCTTCAGCAGCATCCGGGCGATGGCCAGACGCTGCTTCTCGCCGCCGGAGAGCCGGTAGCCCCGCTCGCCCACGAGGGTGTCGAAGCCCTGCGGCAGACCCTTGATGACCTCGAGGATCCCGGCGGCCCGGCACGCCTGGGCGATCTCGTCGGCGGAGGCGTCGGGACGGGCGTAGCGCAGGTTCGTCCCGACGGTGTCGTGGAACAGGTGCGGATCCTGGGGCACCACGCCGACGGCGGCCCTCAGCGACTCGCCGGTGACGTCGCGCAGATTGTGGCCGTCGACGGCGATCGCGCCCTCGTCGGGGTCGTAGAGCCGTAGCAGCAGCGCCGTGAGCGTCGTCTTGCCGGCACCGGAGGGCCCGACCAGGGCCACCAACTCGCCGGGAGAGACGTCCAGGCTCACGCCGTCCAGCGCCGGGCCGGCGGGCTTGTCGCCGTCGGTCGGCCGATCGGGTGCGGCGGGGGTCAGCGACGCCAGAGCGGCCGTGTCGGTGGGAGGGTAGGTGAACCGCACGTCCCGGAGCTCCACCTGGCCTCGGGGGCGCCGCAGGGTGCCGGCTCCGGGTCTGTCCGGCACAGCGTTCGGCGTGTCCAGCACCTCGAAGACCCGCTCGAAGGACACGATCGCCGTCATGATGTCGACACGGGCGTTGGTGAGGCTCGTGAGGGGCATGTAGATGCGGATCACGAGCAGGCCCATGGCAGCGAGGGTGCCGATCGTGACCGAACCCGAGATCGCCAGGTGGCCACCGACCCAGTAGACCGTGGCCGTTCCCACGGCCCCCAGCAAAGTCAGGGCGATGAAGAAGACCCGGGCGTACATGGCGGTGCGCACGCCCAGGTCCCGCACCCTGCCGGCCCTGTCGGCGAACGCCTCCCGCTCGCCGTCGTGGCGCCCGAACAGCTTCACCAGCAGGGCGCCCGCGACGCCCAGCCGCTCGGTCATGAGCGTGTTCATGTCGGCGTTGTGCTCCATCTGCTGCCGCGTCAGCGCCTGCAGCCGCCGCCCGACGCGCTTGGCGGGGATCACGAAGACCGGCAGCAGCGCCAAGGCCAGCAGCGTGAGCCGCCAGTCCAGGATGATGAACATCGTCAGCAGTGTGATCAGCAGGATGCAGAGGTTCGAGACCAGCTGCCCGAGGGTGCCGGTCATGGCCCGCTGGGCGCCGATGACATCGTTGTTGAGGCGGCTGATCAGCGCGCCGGTCTGCACACTGGTGAAGAACGACACGCCCATGCGCTGCACGTGGTCGTACAGAGCCACCCGCAGGTCGAAGATGAGCCCCTCGCCGATGCGCGCCGACCACCAGCGTTCGCCGAACGCCAGCAGCGCCTCGACGAACGCCGCCCCCAGGATGAGGCCCGCCAGCAGGTTCACGTAGCCCCGATCGGAGTTGACGATGGCGTCGTCGATGATCTCCCGGAAAAGCAGTGCCGGCGCCTGGCTCAACAGGGCGCCCAGCAGGATGGCGATCACGAACAGCGTGATCATGCGCTTGTAGGGAGCGGCGAAGGCCAGCACCCGGCGCGCCACGGCCCGGTCCAGGCTGCGCCCCCTCACCGCCTCGGCGTCGCGCCCCAGAGCCGCGTGCAGCCCCCAGTCCATGCCGTCAGGCTAGGGATCTCTCAGGGAGGGCGGCCGGTGTGGTGGCCGGGGCCCACCCGGACAGTCGACGAGGCGAAGTGGTCCGCTCAGCTGTCATAGGCGGCGCATACGGTGGTGCGTATGCCGCCAAAGCACCGTGGCGCCGGGCTGGATGCCGTCCTGCGGCCTAGCCATGAGGTGCGGCGCACCGCACGCGATCCGCGGTCCCTCGGGTCTTCGCAGGAGCGGTTGGTGGCTGTGGCGGGGCGGATCCTTCAGGACGGTCCTCTGGCCGCGGTTTCCCAGGCCGAGAGTCTGCTATTGCACGGAGCGCGGGCGGAGACGGTCAGCGAAGCTGTCGCAGACGCGATCCGCGAGAGCATCTCGATTGGGGACGATCCCCTCGGTGATGCCTTTCTCTATCTGCGGAGTCTCGCCGAACGGAGAGAATCGGGCGCGATCTACACGCCGCGCCCAATCGTTGACTCGATGGTGGCGTGGTTGTCGCGGGAACCCGCTATCGGGAGGATTGTTGATCCGGGTGCTGGTTCGGGACGGTTCGCGATGGCCGCCGGGCGGGCCTTCCGCGGTGCGCGCCTCGTCGCCGTCGAATCCGATCCTCTGGCTCTGCTATTGCTGCGAGCCAACCTCACGGCCGCCGGTCTGGCAGCGCGATCCGAGGTCGTAGCCGGCGACTATCGCTGCCTTCAGTTGGGCAAGGCGATCGAAGAACGCGGTCCGACAGCTTTCGTCGGCAACCCGCCATACGTTCGGCATCATCTCATCGAGCGCAGTTGGAAGGAGTGGCTCCACGGCGAGGCAAAGCGCCTGGATCTACCCGCGAGCGGGCTCGCCGGACTGCACGTGCACTTCTATCTCCAGACCGCCCTGCTCGCGGCGCCCGGCGACATCGGCACGTTCGTGACGTCGGCCGAGTGGCTGGACGTCAACTACGGAAAACTCGTGCGGGCGCTGCTTGTGCGCCAGCTTGGCGTGGAGTCGATTCACCTCGTCGATCCGTCGGTGCTGCCGTTCGGCGATGTTGCCACGACGGCGGCGATCACGTGCTTCAGAGTCGGTCGTGCCAGGCGCGTAGTCGGGTTCCGGAAGGTCGCAACGACCGACGATCTTGGCGCGTTGGACGTAGGGCAGAATGTCAGCCGGCACCGGCTGAGGGCGGCGTCTCGCTGGACCCCGCTCCTCTCGGTCCCGAAGCGCCCACCGGACGGCTACGTCGAGCTGGGTGAACTCTGCCGCGTTCATCGCGGCACCGTGACGGGTGCCAACGGCACGTGGATAACCGGTCGGGACGATGCAAGGCTTCCTGCGTCTGTGCTGTTCCCTTCCGTGACCAGGGCGCGGGAACTGTTCGCGGCCGGTGATCGCCTGGAGTCGCTCGACGGGCTGCGATGCGTGATCGACCTGCCTGAGAGCCTCGATGACTTCGATC
>JAPPKQ010000136.1 GCA_028819945.1 bacterium
TCGCGACGATGTGCGGTACGTCTCCGGGGACCGCGACAATCGTCTCCTTCTCAGCCAGCCACCGTCGAGTCGCCCGCAAGTCGGCAATCGAGTAGATCGGAGAACTCGCCGACGGCTGCCCGTCCGCACGCAACGGCCAGAACACGATGGCCCTTGGTTCCCGCATTCGATCGGGCCGCCGGAAACCGCGAATGAAGGATGTCGATATTCTGCCCGGGCATCAGGTCGCTGTCGGCGCGGCGGATTGCTTCGTACGTGTCCTGCGCCGCTCGGACGGTGGATCTGACGAGAAGAACACATCCGCCGCCGACGCTCGCCGACACGGCGGCCGAGGCGACCTGCTCCGTGAGTTCCCCCGCCGGCACGTCGCGCCGGGTGACGGTGAGAGTCCATTCCTGCCTGGGTCGCACCGCCTGCCAGGCGAAACCATCCTCAACGGACCATGCCACCCAACCTGGGTATCCGGCGCTCGGACGTTCCCCAGTTGCACCATGGCCGCCCGCGCCGGCTTGGTAGGCCAGGAGCAGTTCGTCAACCCGCTTCGAGGGAAGAGTCGCCGACAGCACCACGACGCCGGCACCGTATGCGGCAAGCCACTCGACTGCTCGGACTAGGAATCGACCCATGGTGCCCACCGATGATCTGTGCGGCGGTCGCGACGTCGCGATGTCCTGCGTCTCGGAGACGATCCCAGACGAGGTAACTCCCGGCGCGGTCGTGTCGAGTGTCGCCTGCGTCGCGATGGCCGGCCAACCATCCGGGACGGGCGTTACGGTCCCTCTCCTGGAATCCGCACGTCGCCTTGCCGATGTCGTGCCAACCGGCAAGCGCCGTCGTGGCATCCACCCAGGTGTCGCCGTCGCCGCCGGTGGTGTGACGGGCGACAACGTCGATCAAGCTTGCGGGTCATCCGCTCGCAGATGACCCGGGCGGCGGCCGTGTCGATCAGGTGCCCCGCCAGAGGATATGCGTGGTCGAGTCCACTCGGCTTCCCCCAGAGTTCGAAGGCCGGCCGGTAATTCAAGGCCGTGGATACCCGGATCTATGTGAAGGTCTCTCCCGGCTGGAAGAGCTCCAGCACGAGGCCACCCACCTCACGGGTCTCGAAGTAGGCGAAACGGCCGCCGTCGGAGACCTCCCCGTAGGAGATCACCTCGTGGCCGAGCCCGGTGAGGTCGGCGATGTCCCGGTCGATGTCGTCGGTGTAGGCGCACAGATGCACGACGCCCTCGCCGTGCCGCTCGAGGAACTCGGCCTGGATGCCCTTGCCCGCCACCGGTTGCAGCAACTCGAACTCGACGCTGCCCATCTGGGCGATGAGCCCCTTCACCGACACGTCCGGGGCGTCGTCGCCGTAGATCTTCCGCACCAGAGTGTGAGCCGACGGTCCCTCGGTGAACGGGCCGATCCCGAGGCTCTCGTAGAACGCCGCAGCCTTCTCGATGTCGCGCACGACCACACCGATCTGGTAGGTCCGCGACCAGAGGTCGGGGCGGATACCGCCGGTTGCCGGCTGGGACTCGGTGGACTCTGCGGACATGGGCGCCTCCCTCGGGCTGCGGACGGCGTGACTATACGGGCCGGGCCGGTCTCAGACGCGCCGAGCGACGCAGTCGATCTGCACCTTGGCGCCCTTCCAGAGGAACGCCACACCGAAACTGGTGCGAGCGGGGTACGGAACACCGAACCGCTCGCCGTAGATGCGGTTCATGGAATCCAGGTCGTCCTCGTTGATGAACTGCACGCAGGTGTGCACCACATCGGCCAGGGTGCAGCCCACCTCGCCGAGGATCTCCGAGAGGTTGGTGATGGCCTGGTGGAATTCCGGCTCGAATCCGCCGGTCACGAAGTCGCCGCTGACCGGGTCGCGGCCGATCTGGCCGGTGACCCAGACGTGGTCCCCGTCGATGCGGACGTGCGGATAGGGCCCCCGCGGCTCCGGCGCCGCCTCAGTGGTCACGGTGCTGTCTGCCATAGCGCTTCCTTTCGTGAATCGGGCTCGGGCTTCGGCGATCCGCCCGTCCGCGGTGCTCGATGGTTGGCACTGGATTCCGGCCCCGGATCGAGTCCGGGGCAGGCGCTTCGCCGGAATGACGACACAGGGGCGGTCGGGCTCAAATCAACCAGCCACCGTCGACGACCAGGACGTGGCCGGTGATGTAGGAGGCGGCGTCGGAACTCAAGAAGTCCACCGCTGCGGCGATATCGGTGACCCTGCCCAGGCGGCCCAGGGGGATCCGCTCGGCCGCCTGGCGTTCCAGCACATCCGGGTCGTCGAGCACCGAGCGAGTGAGGTCGGTGTCAACCGTGCCGGGCGCCACCGCGTTCACCCTGATACCCGCGGGGGCCAGCTCGCGGGCAGCGGCGATCGTGAGCATGCGCACTGCTCCCTTGGAGGTGTCATAGGGCACCATGGGCGTCGTCGAGGCGGTGAAGCCCGAGGTGGAGGCGGTGTTCACGATGCAGCCGCCCCGGTCCGCCATGGCGCGGGCGGCGGCCTGGATCCCGAAGAAGACCCCTCGCAGGTTGATCGACATGAGGTCGTCGAACTCCCGGGGGGTCACCTCCACCAGGGGCCGGACCCAACCCACGCCGGCGTTGTTGACCATGGTCGCCAGCGGGGCCACTTCCTCGACTCGCCCGACGGCGGCGGCCAGTGACTCGGGGTCACGGACGTCGAGTTCGACACCGTGCGCGGCCAGCCCCTCCGCGGCGAGTTCGGCGGCCGTCGCGGCCGCGGTCGACCCGAGGTCGCCGATGACCACCGTGTCGCCGCGGCGCGCCAGCCGCTCGGCGATCGCCCGCCCGATGCCACGTGCCCCACCGGTCACGAGCGCGCCCGCAGGATCTCCCATAACCGCTCTTCTCCTCCGCCGGTGGTGTTACTCGTTGGCGACCAGGTCGGTGGAGTACTCGTTCAGCTTGACGCCGCCGGTGGGCGTGCAGACCACGATGTCCTCGACCCGCACGCCCACGCGGCCCGGCCAGAACACCGACGGCTCGATGGTGAAGGTCATACCGGCCTCCAGCGGCGTCTCGTCCTCGGGCGAGATGAACGGCTCCTCGTGCACGTCGAGGCCGATGCAGTGGCCGGTGCGGTGGCGGAACCAGTCGCCGTAGCCGGCGTCCCCGATGACCTTGCGCGTGGCCCGGTGCACGGC
>JAPPKQ010000023.1 GCA_028819945.1 bacterium
CAAAGCGTCCAAGGCGCAGACTTCCAGCCCGCCGTTCTACGGCGCAAGACTCCTGACGCGCCGCTTCGGCCCAGCGGCCGGACCCTGCCGCGAGGAGACCAATCAGAAGGTCGCCAGGACATTGATCGACGAGCCTCCCCCGGCCTTGATGTTGAGCGGTGCGCCGGTGACCATGAACTCCCAGCGATTGAGCTCCGCCGCCAGGTCGGCCACCGCCTCCAGGTCCTGGCCGTCGAGGATGACCGCGCCCAGGGCGACCAGCGCCGCGCTGTGAATCGGCAGGCCGACTCCGCGCTCCACGCCGGGCGGCCGGACGTCGTTCGGCCCGTCGTCGGCGATGATCGCCACGTCCCGCGCCTTGAACCACGGGATGACCGACCAGTGCCACCCGGCGTCGGGGCCGGCCATGCCTACCTCCCACGGACCCAGCGCCGCGCGCCGGGCCCACTTGCCCGTGCGCAGGAACACGGCGTCGCCCGGGAGCACCTCGATGCCGGTCTCCTCCTCCCACGCCTCGATGTCCCTGAGCGTGACCGGGGTGCCCGGCTCCAGCCACGGAAGGCCCTTGAGACGAGGGATGTCGATCAGGACGCCGCGCGTTATGAATCCATCCTTCCAGACGTCGATGCCCAGCTTGTGGCACCCGTCCTCGTTCTCGACCTCTTCCCGCGGGTATCCGTTGTACGCCTTGCCCTGGTAGAAGAAGTGGCAGAGGGCATCGACGTGGCTGTGGAACGTCCCGCCGTGCACCGTCTCCCAGACGAGCTTGTTGCCGTGGTTGAACTTCTGGAAGGGGGTATGGACGTCGGGGTCGGCCGTCTCTATCAACTGATGCTCCAGCGACACCGACCGGCCCGTCTTGACGAGCGCCGCCGCCTGCTTGCGCTTCTCGGGCGTGATGAGGTTGACGGCGCCGAGCTGGTCGTCCGGCCCCCAGCGGCCCCAGTTGGACACCTCCCAGAACATCCGGTCCCACGCCTCCACGGTCAGCACCGGATAGCCGCCGATGCCCGACGGCGCGCTCTGCGACGACGGCCGTGCGACGAGCCCTCCGGCGACCAGAAGCGCGACCGCGGCACCACAGGCTACGAATCTCGGTCTCATGACGCTCCTCCATGCAGAAGCGAATCTGTTCCTGGTGATTACCCGAGGCGATGCCTCGCCGGCGCTGACGGCCCGGTCCGACCGCCAGGTTCGGGCCTGCCTGCAGTGGAGACACGCCTGTAGATGGGTCCGCGCCTTCGAACGGCGTCGAGCAATCGGGTGTCGAAGGACCCCGGCGGCCCGCCGGAGTCGGACCGTGGAGCCCGCCCGATGGCCGCCAGCACCCGAGGCTCGCTGTAGTACCCCGTGTAGGCGGCCCGGAGCAGCGTGTCGAACGACACCTTCTCCCGACGCGCCATCTCGCGAAGCCGGGCGTCCTGCTCCGACTCGCGCAGGTTCGCAAACCGCTCCCCGGAGTCGACCGCGTGCAGCAGCGAAGTGATGCGTGGCCTCAGGTGCGGGGCGTCCACGAGCACTCCATCGACGAAACGGGCGATCCCCACATCGCCGGCCCCGGGCATCACGTCGGTCGCGGGGATGATCCGGTTGAGGACCGCTGTCAGCACCCGTCCCTGTTCGGGGGTCAGAATCTCGTAGCCCCTGGCCTCCTCACCTGCGCCGGCGGAGTCCCGAGCATCGAGCGCGGGCGCCGGCAAGGGGCCGCCCCGGGCCTTCGCGGGTACTGCGGCCGCCCCGGCCGCGGCGGAGACGGCGACCGCACCCTGGATGAACTTCCGCCTGGAGATCGCCCCGTCCGGACGGCGGCGCGTATCCTGGCGTTCTCTCTTCGCGCGATCGGCCATGTCCGCAACCCCTTCGCACGCAACCGGCGGCCCTCGACCCTCCCCGCCAGACCCGTCGCAGGCTCCGTGTTCGGCCCCAGCCCCCGCCCCAGGAGCTTGCGCCGCGAAACTCCACCGCGTTCCGCTCTGCGCCGCAAGCGCCTGGGCCAGCTATGCCAGCAGCTCCTGCGCGTTGCTCTTGACGTAGTCCGCCGTCCGCAAGGCGATCGCCTGTATCGTCGACGTGGGAACGCACGAGGCGGCGGTCGTGAACACGCTGCCGTCGATGATGAACAGGTTCCGCACGTCGTGGGCCCGGCCCCACCGATCGACGACCGACCGGTTGGGGTCGGTCCCCATGCGCGCCGTGCCCAGGTAGTGCCCGGGCGCCGGTGCCACCTTCTCGGCGGAGACGATCCGCGTTGCGCCGGCCGCTTCCAGCAGCTCCCGGCAGCGCTCCATTCCGTAGTCGAGCATCCTCTGCGTGTTCTCTCCCCGCCGATAGAACAGCTTCGGAGCCGGGATGCCCGCGTCGTCGGTGAGAACGGGATCGAGCTCCACGCGATTGAAGTCCTCGGGGAGCTCGTCGCAGTACATCATCACGGCAGCGGTCTGCTCCAGCCGCTCCCGGAGCGCCGCGTGGTGCGCCGCACCCCACGGGGCCTCCCGTCCGGAAGCGGGGCTGGCGGCCAGCTCGGGGGGACCGGCCGAGGAGATGGACTCGGGCTGCGCGCCGAGCGCCGCCTCGACGGGCCCCCGATAGGCGCCGGACAGCATCCAGAAGCCGCGTGCGAATCCACGGCCGTCCGCGCTGTCGGAGAACTCGTCGCTCGTCAGAAAGGTGCTGGCGGGCACCGGGGTCGGCAGCTCCTCGTAGTCGAACGAGCCCACCACGGTGGCCTTGGGGTGCCCCATCAGTCCCTTCCCGACCAGCCCGCTGCCGTTGGCCAGGCCGTGCGGGAAGTACCGCGACCGGGAGTTGAGGAGCAGCCTCGGGGTGCCGATTCCGTTGCAGGCCACGACCACCATGCGTGCGCGCTGCTGGGTGAGGCGGCCGTCGGCGTCGTGGTACAGGGCGCCGTTGGCCAGACCGTCCCCGCCGACGGTGATCTCCCGGACCCGGGCCCGCGTCTTCAGCACCACGCCGTTCCGCAGCGCCTCGGGCCAGTGCACGACGTCGGAGCTGTTCTTCGCCTCTCGGGGGCACCCCTGGTGACACGACTCGCAGTTCCGGGGGCACGGCTGCCGACCGTCGTGCGGCGCGGTCACCACCCCCCCCTCGCCCGGCCACCAGTGCCATCCCAGCCCGACGAAGCCGCGGCACAGGACCACCCC
>JAPPKQ010000018.1 GCA_028819945.1 bacterium
TGGCGAAGGTCAGGCCCACCACGCCGTTGCGGTCGTTCAGGTTGCCGCCGCTCACGGTGACGACGTACTGGGCCGCGTTGCCGGTGACGGCATCGACGGCGGTCGCCGCGGCGGTCGTGCCCGAGGCGGCGAAGTCCGCGGTGTCTACGTTCGCCACCGCCTTGCTGAAGGTCACCCGGAACTGCAGGCTGTCCGCGTTGGTGCGCTGGCCGGGGTCGGCGCCGGCGCCGTCGTCGCGCGCGATGGAGGACGCCCTCGGCGCGGTGTTGTCGAGGGTGTAGGTCTCGTTGGCCCCGGTCGGCGTTGTGTTGGAGAGCCGGTTGCCGACCGGGTCGGCAATGTTCTGGTTCGTGGCGAAGGTCAGCCCCACCGCGCCGTTAAAGGTCGCAAGGTTGCCGCCGGCCACAGTGACGATGTACTGCGCGTCGTTGCCGGTGACCGCGTCGACCATTGTCGCGTCGCCGGTGGTGCCGCTGGCGTTGAAGTCCGCGGCGTCCACGTTCTCCACCACCTCGCTGAAGGTCACGCGGAAGGTCAGCGTGTCGGCGCTGGTCACCTCGTCCTGCGCGCCGGCGCCGTCGTGGCGCTCGACCGACGCCACCCTCGGGGCGGTGTTGTCGAGGGTGTAGGTCTGGTAGTTCGTGCCGGTCGGCAGGGTGGCGTCGAGCCGGTTGCCGGCCGCGTCGGCGATGTCCTGGCTCGTGGCGAAGGTGAGGCCCACCGCGTCGTTGTGGGTCGCGAGGCCGCTGCCGCTGACCGTGACGACCCGGCTGTCGCCGCTGCCGGTGACGTTGGTCGCGTCGCCGGCGCCGCTGGCGTTGAAGTCCGCCGCGTGCACGTTGGTGACGGACTCGCTGAAGGTCACCCGGAACCGGACGCTGTCCGCGTTGGTGTCCGCGCCGGGATCGTTGCCGGCGCCGTCGTCGCGCGCGATCGAGGCCACCGTCGGCACGACGGTATCCACCGGTACGGTGAGCCGCGCCGCCGCGGTGTTGCCGTTGCCGGCCCTGTCGCGCACGGCGTTCGCCGGCAGGCCCACCTGCACGTTGCCCGTGACGCCCGTGTTCGGGGTGACCGTCGCGGTCCACACCAGGCCGGTGCCCGCGAGGGCGGTGACCGAGCCGTTGCCCACGTCGAAGTCACCCGCGGCCAGGGCGCCGGCGCCGGTGGTCTGCAGCCCGTTCGCCTCGGTGAAGGTGACGGTCACGTCGAACGCGCCGTTCAGGGTCGTGGCCAGGCCGTCGGCGCGCGCCAGTGCCGCCGTCGGGGCGGTGTTGTCGAGGGTGTAGGTCTCGACGGTCCCGGTCGGCGTGGTGGAGCTGAGCCCGTTGCCGCCCGCATCCACGATGTTGTTGCCCGAGGCCAGGGCGAGGCCGACCTCGCCCTCGTGGGATGCGAGGGTGCCGCCGCCCACCGTGACGGTGCGGGTGGCGCCGCTGCCGGTGACATTGGTCGCGTCGGCGCCGCTGGTGCCCGTCGCATCGAAATCCGCCGCATCGACGCCGTCCACCGTCTCGCCGAAGGTGACCGTGAAGGTCAGCGTGTCGGCGTTGGTAAGCCCGCCCGCGCCGCTGGTCGTGCCCGAATGGCGCGTGATCGAGGCGACCGACGCGGGATTGTTGTCCACCGGCACGCTGAGCTGCGTGGCCGCGGTGTTGCCGTTGCCGGCCCAGTCCGTCACGCTGTTCGCCGGCAGGTCCACCGTCACGTTGCCCATGACGTTGGCGTTGGGCGTGACGGTAGCGGTCCACACCAGCGGGCCGCCCGTGAGGGAGGTCACCGATCCGTTGGTCACGCTGAGGTCGCCGCTTGCGAAGGCGCCGGCGCCGGTGCGGCTGAGCCCGTTGGCCTCGGTGAAGGTGACCGTCACGTCGAACGCCGCGCTGAGGGTGCCGCTGCCGCCGTCGGCGCGCGCCAGCACGGCCGTCGGCGCGGTGTTGTCGACCGTGTAGCTCTGGTTGGCCCCGGTCGGCGTGGTGTTGACGAGCGCGTTGACCAGGGGGGTGCGGGCGACGTTCTGCGCCTGGTCCGTGATGCCGTGGCTCGCGGCGATGCTCAGGCCGACCGTGCTGTCGAGCCCGTTCAGGTTGCCGCCGCTCACCGTGACGACGTATCTCGCGCCGCTGCCGGTGATGCCCGTTGCCGTGGCGGTGGTGCCGCTGGCGCTGAAGTCCGACGCCTCCACGCCCGTCACGCTTTCGCTGAAGGTGACGCGGAAGGTCAGGGAGTTGGCACGCGTATACTGGCCCTGCGCCTGGCTGCCGTTATGGCGTTCGATCGAGCGCACGGTGGGCGCCGTGCAGTCGGGGTCGTTGTCGCCCTCCCAGGCCGTGACCTGGGGCAGGTCGATGCCGTTGTAGACCGGGTCGTTGCTGCTGCTCGTATGGCTGAACCGCGTGCGGCCGCGCGAGCAGTCGTTGTCCTCGGCCGCCGCGATGCGGACCGTCTGCGCCCGGTTCCAGTTGCCGCGCGTGAAGGTCAGGCTGCTCGAGCCGGAGAGCGTCACGTCGCCGTCGCCGCCGGCCACGGTCGCCACGTTGATGGTCACGTTCTGGAGCGGCTGCGCCTCCAGCACGACGGAGTAGGTCGCGCTGCCTCCCTCCGGCACGGTCAGCTCGCGCGGCGTGAAGGTCACGCCGATGGGGTCGTGCTCGATCCACAGGGAGCCGGGATTGGAGGGGTCGTTGGCATGGCCGTCCCGGTCGGTGGCGACGCCGCGCGGCACCCGCACGGTAATCCGCCGGCTGCCGGTGGGCGTAAGCTGCACCGTGTAGACCGAGGCGCCGTCAGCGCCGGTGAAGCCGGTGACCGTTGCGCCCCCCAAGGCCAGGTCGCTCGAACGGAAGCCAGTGACCGGCTCGCCGAAGTTCACCGTGACCGTGATCGGCGTGAAACCGTCATGCGTGACCACGCTGGCGCTGAGCCGCGGGTTGGGCCCGCGGCTGTCGAAGACGTAGCCCTGGTAGGCATTGCCCGTCGGCAGGGTCGGGTCCAGCCGGTTGCCGTGGGCGTCCTCAAGGTCGTGGTTGGCGTGCGGGACCAGGTTCACCTCGGCGTAGTTCGCCGACTGCGTGTTGCCGCCGCCGACCAGCACGTGGAGTTGACCCGCTTTCGTGGATACCTAATCCTTCTGGGAGGAGGAATCC
>JAPPKQ010000042.1 GCA_028819945.1 bacterium
TGGTGCGCCGCACCGCCGGAACCCTCGTGGCCAACCGCTCCCAGCGCCGCCCCATGATCATCCCGGTGGTGGTGCCGGCGGGCTAGGGCCGTCCGGCCGGGGTCGCGGCCGGCAGGTCTACGACTCGAGGGCCTGCGCCACGGCTCCGTGCAGGGTCCAGCGCCCGGTGGGGGTGAACGGGTCCTGGCCGAGGCGGGCGATGGCGGGCACGTGTTCGGCCAGCGCCAGCATCGGCACGACCCGCCCCGTCCAGTCAACGGGCTGGGACAGCATCCAGATCGCCCCGTCGGCCGCGGTGGCGGTGTCTGACCAGGTCGAGTGGTCGGCGTCGGGCGCGTTCATGACGTAGCCCTCCGAGGCCACTTGGACGTCGATCCGGTAGCAGTTGACGGCGATGTGCTCCGCCGAGAGCACCGCGGCGGAGGTGACGGTGAGGTGCTCCAGCGCCGCTTTGGACATGCCGTAGGTCAGCATCGTCGGGAAGTAGCCGGTGGCGGTCACCGAGCCCACGTTGAGGATGCGGCCCCCGTCGGGTGCGACCGCCAGGTGGGGCCGGGCCAGCCGGGTGGCCACGAGCGGCGCCCGCACGTTGATGCGCATGAGCACGTCGAATCGCTTCATCGGGATGTCCAGGTCGCCGCCGAAGCTCACTGCGGCGTTGTTGACCAGCACGTCCAGCCGGCCGAAGCGGTCCAGGGTCACTGCCATGAGCCGCTCGATGTCGTCGTCGCTGGTGAGGTCGCAGGGCACCGCCAGCCCCACCCCGCCGGCCTCGCTGACCGCCCGGGCGGTCTCGTCCACCGTGCCGGGCAGCCGCAGCGGGTTGGCGGCGCTGGCCCGGGCCGCGCAGACCACGTTGGCTCCCCGGCGTCCCAGGGCCACGGCGACGGCGGCGCCGATGCCGCGGCTGGCGCCGGTCACGATGACGGACTTGCCGGCGAAGCTCATGGCGGCACGCTAACCGGCCGGCGTGGCCGTCATCGCCCGCCGTTGCCTGCCCGCCCAACCGATGCAGGCCGCGGCGAGCGAGCCGTAGCCGAGATACCCGAGGGACAGCGGCGTCACCGAGTCCAGCAGGAACCGGTTCGTGAGCGACGCCAGCAGCGAGCCGACGATCATGGAGAAGGCGCCGATGACCGCTGAGGCCGTCCCGGCGATCTCGCCCATCGGCACCATGGCCAGGGAGTTGCAGATGGGAACGATGATCACGTGCAGGGCGTTCAGGCCGGTGATCAGCGCCCACCAGAGCCAGAAGGCCGGCGCGCCGCCGGCGAGCAGCGAAGCCGCCGCCAGCACCGCCGCCACGACGATGTAGCAGGCCACTGCGCGGTGCAGCACCGTCCGGGCGCCAAGCGCCTTGATGGTCCGGGCGCTGCTGAGGGCCGCCACCGCCATCACGGCGGCACCGGCGCCGAACAGCAGGGCGAACTGGCTGCTGCGGCCGTAGACATCGTCGAAGAGCAGCTCCGAGCCCGCCAGATAGGCCAGGAAGGCGCTGAGCGCCCAGGCGAGGGCCAGGCCATAGCCGAGCGTCGACCGCTCCCCGACGACGGCCCGGAAGGCGGCCGCGAGGCGTCGCAGGTCCAGGGTGAGGCGGTTGCGGGGGTCGAGCGTCTCGGGCAGTCGCAGCAGCCACAGCGACAGCACCACGGCGGTGACCACCGAGAAGCCGAAGACCCAACGCCACGAGCCGCTGAGCAGCAGCAGTTCTCCGATGCCCGGCCCGAGGATCGGGGCGATCATGAACACCGTCATCACCAGCGCCAGCACCCGCGCCATCCGGTCGCCGACGTGGCGGTCGCGGATGATCGTCAGCGAGATGGCCCGCGGTGAGGCGGCGCCGATGCCCCACAGCAGGCGGCTCACCAGCAGGAACTCCAGCGAGGGGGCGAGGGCGGCGCCGGTTGCGCCGAGGGCGTAGAGAGCCAGGCCCAGCCACACCGCCGGCTTGCGGCCGAAGCGGTCGGCGAGCGGGCCGAAGAGCAACTGCGCGACACCCAGCCCGAACAGGTAGAGCGTCACCGCCCAGGAGACCGTCGTGGAGTCCGGTGCCAGCCCGAAGGCGGCCCGGATCTCGCCGAGCGCCGGCAGCATCACGTCGATCCCCAGCGCCGTGCTGGCCGTCAGGGCGGCCATGAGCGCGATGAACTCGCGCTCGCCCATGCGCTGAACCCTCATGCGGCCGGCTACTGCGCCGAATCTCCCGTCAGCGGGAAGTGGCAGGCGACGAACCGCCCGCCCGAGACCTCGCTCAGTTCGGGCACCTGCTCGGCGCACAGTTCGGTCGCCCGCGGGCAGCGGGTGCGGAAGCGGCAGCCGGAAGGGACGTCGAAGGGCGACGGCGGGTCGCCGGTCAGCACGTCCTCCTCGGCGCCACCGCCCGGGTCGAGTTGCGGGATCGAGGCCAGCAGGGCGTCGGTATAGGGATGGGCCGGGCGCTCGAAGATGGCATCGGTCGGGCCGATCTCGCAGATCCGCCCCAGGTACATCACGCAGACGCGGTCGCTGATGCTCTTCACGACCGCCAGGTCGTGGGCGATGAACAGCATCGTCAGCCCGTACGACTCTTTGAGGTCCTCCAGGAGGTTCAGGATCTGAGCCTGGATCGACACGTCGAGGGCGGACACCGGCTCGTCGCAGATCAGAACCCGCGGGTCGAGCACGAGCGCCCGTGCGATGCAGATCCGCTGGCACTGGCCGCCGGAGAACTCGTGCGGGCGGCGAGTGCCGACCTCATCGAGATCCATGCCGACGCTGCGCAGGACGGCCCGGACCCGGTCGGTGGCCGCGGCTGCGGCGCCGCCGTCCTCCCCATCGAGGTGCGGATGGTCGGGCCAGATGTCCAGACCCTCCCGCACGATGTCGCCGACCTGCCGGCGGGGGTTCAGCGAGGCGATCGGATCCTGGAAGATCATCTGCACGCCCGTGCGGACCCGCCGCAGCTCCTCGCCCCTCAGCGTCGTGAGGTCCACACCGTCGAAGACCACCGTCCCCGACGTGGGGCGCGGCAGTTGCAGCACGGCGTGGGCGGTCGTGGACTTCCCGCAGCCGGACTCGCCCACCAGTCCCAGAGTCTCACCCTCGGCGACGTCGAAGCTCACGCCGCTCACGGCGCG
>JAPPKQ010000157.1 GCA_028819945.1 bacterium
GGACCTGGCCCTGCTCCACGATCTGAGCGGCCTCGCCGCGGCGGCCCGCCTCGGCCTGCACCTGATAGCGGTATGCGTGGACAACGATGGCGGCGAGATCTTCTCGCTGCTGCCCGTGGCCGACCGCATCCCCTCCCGGGACTTCGAACGCCTGTTCCGCACCCCGCACGGCGTCGACCTGTGCGGTCTCGATGGGTTCGCCGGCATCCGTGCCGCCCGCGTGTCCACGTCTACCGGGTTGGTCGACGCAGTCGGCGCCGCGGCATCGACGCGGGCTCCGGGCGTCGACCTGCTGGTCGTTGACATCGACCGCGACGACGATGTGGCCCAACGACGCGCCCTGACAGCCGCGGCCCAGCAGGCCGCTCGCCAGGCTCTGGCCGCCGTGCAGGGCCGTGACTGACCGTTCCGTGCACGCCTTCCCGGCGATGGGCCGGGATTCGGTGCACAGAAGGCGGATCCGAGCCGGCGGTGTGGAGATGGCGGTGACCGAACTCGGCCCGGCCGCTGGCGTGCCCGTGGTCGTGCTGCACGGGTTCACCGGGTCGGCACAGGCCATGGACCTCCTCACCGAGCGGCTTGCGGCCCGGCTGCCCGCTCGGATCATCTGCCCGGACCTGGTCGGCCACGGGAGATCCGAGGTACCCGACGACTTCGACCTCTACCGGGTCGAGGCCATGGCCGGGCAGATCGCCGCCCTTGCCGGTGCGCTCGACTTCGGGACATTCCATCTGATCGGCTACTCGATGGGTGGCCGGGTGGCGCTCAGGCTCGGATGCACCGCATCGCCGCGACTGCGGTCCCTGACCCTGATCGGAGCCTCCGCCGGCATAGCCGAGCCCGAACTGCGGCGCCAGCGGGCCCGGACCGACGCGGCCCGGGCTGAGCGCCTTCTCGCCGATCTTGAGGCCTTTGTGGACGAATGGATGGCCGAGCCCCTGTTCGCAGGACAGGCCGCGCTGGGCGAGACCCACCTGCGAGCCGCCCGAGCCCAGCGGTTGGCGTCGAACCCCCAGGGCCTGGCTCGCAGCCTGATCGCCGCCGGCACCGGAGCGATGGAACCGCTGCACGAACGTCTGGCCGACAGCGACACACCGACGCTGCTGGTCGTCGGAGCCCACGACTCGAAGTTCTGTGCCATCGCGGACCAACTCGCGGCGGCGCTACCGAGGGCCGCCGTCGCCCAGATTGACGGTGCAGGACATGCCGTCCACATCGAGCAACCCGCTGCCACCGCGGCCGTGATCGCCGAGTTCATCACCGGGACGGAGGCCCTCCTGGCCGACGACTCGGCTCCGCTGTCCACGACGGTTGCACAAGCGGAGTTCATGACCGGGGTGGAAGCAGACCTGGCTGGAGAAGGAGGCGATCCGTGACCGCGTTGCGCGCCGAACTCCACCCCTTCCGGCTGGCCTTGAAGGCTCCGCTCGTGACCGGCGGAGTCTCGATCCGGTTCCGGGCCGGTTTCCTGGTCGCGCTGAGCGCAGACGGCATCACCGGCTGGGGCGAGGCCAGCCCGCTGCCGGGATGGTCGCGCACCAGCCTGCTCGACACTGAGACCGCGCTGCGGAGCGTCTCCGACGATCTCGTTCGCGGCGGCGAGGCTGTGCTGGACACCCTCCTCGCCGCGATGCACGACACGCCGCACGCGAGGGCGGGCGTGGCGGGCGCCTGGGCCGACCTTCAGGCTCGCCGCTCTGAACAGCCGCTAGCCGGGCGCCTGGTGGCGGGCTCGATCTGCGCTCCCGCCTCCGAGGTGGCCGTCAACGCTCTCATAGCCGCGCCCGAGCCGTCAGAGGTCGAACAGGCCGCGCACGATGCGGTCGAGGCCGGCTTCAAGGCGGTCAAGCTCAAAGTGGGCGCGGTCGATCCGGAGGTCGACGCGGGCCGGATCCGAGCCGCCCGCGCCGGGCTGGGCCCAGCCGCCGAACTGCGTCTCGATGCCAACGGCGCCTGGGACGAGCACACCGCTCTCAATGTCCTGGGCCGAGTGTACGACTGCGGAATCGCCTACTGCGAGGAGCCGGTCGCCGGGATCGACGCCATCGCGGCCGTGAGCCGGCGCAGCCCTATCCCGGTGGCGGCGGACGAGTCGATACGCGGCGAGTCCGATGCCGGGCGAGCCCTGGACGTTGGGGTCAGCACCCTGATCGTCAAGCCGCAGGCCCTCGGTGGCCCCGACGTGGCTCTCTCCATCGCCGGTCGAGCGCACCAGGTCGGCGCGTCGGTGACGGTGACATCCTTCCTCGATTCGGCCGTGGGCGTGGCTCACGCCCTGCACGTCGCTGCCGCCGTTGACGCAATCGCCCCGCACCGGCGCGCCCACGGCCTGGCCACAGCTGGGCTCCTGTCCGCCGATGTGGCCGATCTGCCGCCCGTCACCGCCGGGGTCATGAGCCTTCCGCCGGGCTACGGCATCGGCGTGGCGCCCGCGCTCTGATCGTCGGCGCTGGAATTGGCAGCGTAGAGCGCCCGTTTGGGCGTCCTGGGCTGCCAATTCGGTGTGCAGGTCTGGGGGCGCCGCGAGCCGGCCCCTGGGCAATGCGGCACGGATTGAGCGAGGATCGTCCCCGGTAGCCTCCGGCCGTGGAGTTGCTCCTCATCCGCCACGCCCGTCCCGTGCGCGACGAGGCCCCCGAAGGCGGCTCCGCCGATCCCGACCTGGCCGACCTGGGCCGTCTCCAGGCCGAGGCCACCGCCGACTACCTCACCGACGAGGGCATCGACCACATCGTGTCGTCGTCAATGAAGCGGGCCCTGCAGACAGCCGAACCGCTCGCTGAGCGCCTCGGGCTCCCCATCGAGAAGCTCGACGATCTCCGGGAATCCGATCATCGGTCCCAGATCTACGTGCCCGCGGAGGAGATGGAGCGCAACGACCCGTCGGTCGCTCACTACTTCGACCCCGACTCCGACATCAACGAGACGATCTTCTTGGACGGGTACGAAGAGTTCCGGACTCGGGTCGAGCGAGGCTTCGAGCACGTGATCCGCACCAACCGGTCGCGCACGGTGGCCGTGTTCTGCCATGGCATGGTCACCGGCGTCTACCTCCAGATCCTGCTCGGCATCGACGACCCGCTGTCGCTGCTGGTCGACTACTGCGGCATCAC
>JAPPKQ010000028.1 GCA_028819945.1 bacterium
GGGCCACCTGCACGTCGCCCGTGAAGTCCTCGCTCGGCGTCACCTTCGCGGTCCACACAAGCGGGTCGGCGGTGGCGGTCAGGGTCGCGCTGCCGTTGGTCACCTGGAGGTCGTCCGCGGTGAAGGCGCCCGCGCCGGTCGTCTGCAGCCCGTTCGCTTCGGTGAACGTGACCGTGACGTCGAACGCACCCGGCAGGGTGGTGGCCAGTCCGTCGGCGCGCGCCAGCGTTACCGCCGGCGCGGTGTTGTCCAGCGTGAACCCCTCGGCGTTCGTGGGCAGGCCTCCGGCGAGCGCGTTGTCGGCTATGTCCTTGATCAGCGTGCCATTCGCCAGGCTGAGCGCCACTACCCCATCGTGCCCGGCGATGGCCGTGCCGCCGCTGGCCTGCACCGTCCACGTGGCGCCAGGGGCAGCCGTCGCGGCGGTGGCCGCTACCGATATGCCGGTGAGCGCGGGCGAGACGCCGAACGCGCCTGCCGCCACGTTTACCGGCTCGCTGAACGTCACCGTCCACGACAGGGTGTCGGCGTTGGTCACCTGCGCCGCAGGGGTCGATCGCACGACGGAGGAGACTGTCGGCGCCGTGGTGTCGGGCTCGTCGTTGTCCGTCGCCGTGGCCGCGACCGAGGCAATGCTGAGGCTGGAGCCGTAGTTGCCGTCCGTGCTGCTCGCGGCATGCGTGAAGGTGGCTTGGTCGTCCGCGAAGTCGTCGTCATCCTCCGCTGCCGTGATCGTCACCGTCTGCGCCGTGCTCCAGGTCGTGGACGTGAAGTTGAGAGAGGTCGGCGACGCCGTCAGGTCCGCGTCGCCGTCCTGCGCCCTGCCCACCGTGATCGTCACCTCTTCCGTCGGCTGGCTCGTCAGCACCAGGGTGTAGGTGTCCGAGCCGCCCTCGGCCATCGACACGGTTTCCTTCGAAACCGTCACACCGGCATCGTCGTTGTCGGTCAGGGTAGCGATTGCCGTGTCGGCATCGTCCAGGAACGTGTCGCTCGACGTCAGGGTGACGGTGAAGGTCTCCTCGCCTTCCGCCACGTCGTCGTCGGCGGTGGCCACCGTGAAGTCGTGCGACTCGTCGTCGTTGCCGGCGAAGTTGAGAACGTGCGCAGTAGCGGTGTAGTCCGACCCGCCCGTCGCAGTAACGTCCTGATAGCCGATCGTGACCGTGAAGGCCGCGGGCACCGAGCCGTTAATGAGCGTCACCGTGAACGACAGGTCCTCGCCCTCTTCGGCCGTCACATCTTCGATGACCAGTTCCTGGTGGTCGTCGTCCTTGATGCGGCCAACCGCCGTGTCGCTGGCGTCCACCGAGCCGTCGTCCGTGCTCAGGCTCACGTCGAAGGTCTTGGTGCGCTCGGCGCGGCGGTCTTCGGTGGTGGGTACCGTGAACGTGTGCGACTCGTTGGCCGTGCCCGCAAAGGTCAGGGTGTGAGAAGTTGCGTCGTAGTCGGCAGGTGCCCGCGCCGTCCCGTCCGAAAGCGTCACCGTTACCTCGAAGCCGTTCGCCGCGGCGTGGTCCAGGGTCACCGTGAACGCAACGGCCTCGCCCTCCAGCGCCTCGGCGTCCTCCACCGTCAGCGACGGCGGCGCGCCGTAGGGCACGACAAGGGACTGCGCCGCGACGCTGTCGTTGCCCGCCGCATCGGTGGCCACGCCTGCCGCCACCGACAGCGTGACGTTGGCGGCGCCGCCCGGCGTCACCGTCACCGTGTAGGCGCTGTCTCTGTCGCTGCCGGTGAGGTTGCCGCGGGTGCCGCCGCCGACGCCGAGGTCGGTCACAGCGAAGTCGTTCACCGCCTCGCCGAAGGTAACCTTCACCTCGAAGGCGGCCACCCCGTGGTGCAGCGACGGAGCGCCCAGGGTCGGCGTCGGCGCGGTGTTGTCCAGGGTGAACCCCTCGGCGTTCGAAGGCAGCCCACCATAGAGAGCGTTGTCGGATGCATCCTTAATCCCCGAGGCATTCGCCAGGCTGAGCGACACCGCGCCGTTGTGCCCGGCGATGGCCGTGCCGCCGCTTGCCTGCACCGTCCACGTGGCGTCAGGGGCGGTCGTAGCAGCGGTGGCCGTTACCGCCGCGCCGGTGAGCGCCGGGGAGACGCCGAACGCGTCCCCCGACACCGTTACCGGCTCGCTGAAGGTTACCGTCCACGCCAGGGTGTCGGCGTTGGTCACCTGCGCCGCAGGGGTCGAACGCACGACGGAGGATATTGTCGGCTCCTCCGAATCCACATAGGGGACGTTCAGGGACTCCGACACGACACTCACGTTCACCCCGTCGGTGGCGGCGCCGGCTACCACCTGTACCGTCACGTCGGCCGAATCGGTCGGGGTCACGTTCACCGTGTATTCCGTGCCGTCGTCGTTGCCCGCCGAGGCAATACTCCCCGCACCAGCGGTCAGCTTGCCGTTGGTAATGGCGAGGTCGGCAACATCCGCGAAGCCCGTGACCCCCTCGGAGAACTCCACCGTTACGTCAAAAGCGGTGCCGCCGTCATGGCTGGGAGGACCCGTGACGGTCACCGTCGGCGCAACCGTGTCCACCGTTACGGTCAACTGCGTTGCCGCGGTGTTGGCGTTACCCGCCGCGTCCTGCACCCTGTCCGCCGGCAGGTCCACCTGCACGTCGCCCGTGAAGTCCACATCCGGCGTCACCTTCGCCGTCCACACCAGCGGGTCGCTGGTGGCGGTCAGGGTCGCGGCGCCGTTGGTCACCTGGAGATCGTCCGCGGTGAAGGCGCCGGCGCCGGTCGTCTGCAACCCGTTCGCTTCGGTGAACGTTATCGTTACGTCGAACGCCCCCGCAAGGGTGGTGTCAACCCCGTCGGCGCGCACCAGCGTCACGGTTGGACCCGTGTTGTCCAGGGTGAACCCCTCGGCGTTCGTGGGCAGCCCACCAGAGAAAGAGTTGTCGGATGCATCCTTGATCCCCGAGGCATTCGCCAGGCTGAGCGCCACCGCGCCGTTGTGCCCGGCGATGGCCGTGCCGCCGCTCACCCCAACCGTCCACGTGGCGTCAGGGGCGCTCGTAACAGGGGTGGCCGCCACCGCCGCGCCGGTGAGCGCCGGGGAGACGCCGAACGCGTCCCCCGACACCGTTA
>JAPPKQ010000127.1 GCA_028819945.1 bacterium
TGATCACCGGGCCGGGCAGCCCGGCGGTGTTCAGCAACGTGATGCTGTCCATCGAGCAGCACGTGGACTGGATCGCCGACTGCCTCGCCCACATGGTCGAGGGCGGCTTCGAGCGCATCGACGCAGACCCGGAGGCCGAGGCCCGCTGGACCCAACTGGTGGAGGATCTCGTGGCCCGCAGCATCGTCGGCAAGACGAACTCGTGGTGGACGGGGGCGAACATCCCGGGCAAGCCCCGTGGCATCACCATGTACCTGGGCGGAACCCACAACTACCGGGCCGCCTGCGACGAGGTCGCCGCCAACGGCTACGAGGGATTCACCCTCACCCGCTCGGCCGATCCGACCTAGCAGGGGCTAGGCGGAGACGCTTCTCAGGCCCCCGCGGCTGCGGCCGCGGTGACATCGTCCTCGGTGACGCGGCCCCCGGGGCCGGTGCCGACCACCGAGTCGAGGTCGACGCCGAGTTCGGTGGCCAATCGCCGCGCACGCGGTGCGATCTGCCGGCGGGATCCGCCAGCACTCTCGTCATTCCGGCGGAGGCCGGAATCCACTGCAGGCCCACGCGGTGCGTCTGGCAGATCGGCCTCCTCGGTGACATCCCGGTTGACGGCGTCCTGCCGGTCCTCGACGCCATCCGGCCCGGAGGCTCCGGCGGGGCCGATCACGGCCAGCAGTTCGTTGACGGCGACGGTCTCGCCCTCGGGCACGAGGATGCGCTGGAGCACGCCGCCGCCGGTCGCCACCAGCTCCTCGGTGACCTTCTCCGCCTCGATCTCGGCCACGACCTCGCCGACCTCCACCTGGTCGCCCTCGCGCTTGAACCAGGTGATGATCGTGCCCTCCTGCATCCCCATGCCGAACTGGGGGAGCCGGATCTCGGTGACCGCGGTCATGCCATCAGTTGGCGGGCGGCGGATGCGATCCGATCGGCGCTCGGGTACAGGGGCCGTTCGAGATCGGCGCTGTAGGGGATCTGTGTGTGGGGCGTCGTGACCCGGCTGATCGGCGCCTGCAGGTCCCAGAACGCCTCCTCGGCGACGATCGCCGCAACCTCCGATGCCACCGAGCCCATCTCATGGGCGGGATCGGCCACGACGAGCCTGCCCGTCTTGGCGACCGAACTCAGCACGGTCCCGCGGTCGAGGGGCACGATCGATCGGAGGTCGACGACCTCCACTGAGATCCCCTCGTCGGCGACTTCCTCGGCCGCAGTCAGGGCATGGGTGACCGCGCCTGCGAGGGCCACGACGGTGACGTCGCTGCCCTCGCGCTTGACGTCGGCCACGCCGAGCGGGACGACGTGGTCCCCATCGGGCACCTCGCCGCGCTGGCCCCACAGGCCGCCGTCCTCGAAGCTGATCACGGGGTCGTCGTCACGGATTGCGGCTTTGAGCATCCCCTTGGCGTCGGCGGGCGAGGCCGGCGCGATGAGCTTCAGACCGGGGATCGTCATCAGCGCGGGGTAGGGGCGGTCGGAGTGCTGGGCGGCGTTGCCGCGGCCGTACAGCATGGGCGCCATCAGCGTGATCGGCATCTTGGCCTGCCCGCCGTACAGGTAGGTGGACTTGGCGACGATCGACACGAGCTGGTCGAACGCCACGTACACGAACGGCGCGATCAGCATGTGCACCACCGGACGCATACCCACCATGGCCGCGCCGGCGCCCGCCCCGACGAAACCGGCCTCGGAGATCGGCGTGTCACGCACCCGCTCCTCGCCGAACTTCTCCGCCAGCCCTGCGGTGGATCCCATCAGGGCCCAGGTCACGTCCTCGCCCATCACGAAGACCGACTCGTCGCGCTCCATCTCCTCGACCAGCGCCTCGTTGAGCGCCTCGAGGTAGGTCAGTGTTCGCATAGCGGCACGCTCAGGCATCGATCGGGTTGGTGAACAGGTGGGTGAAGGCGGCCTCCGGCGGAGGGGCCGGGCTCGAGCGGGCGAATTCTAGCGCCTCGGCCAGTTCCGCCTCGACCTCTTTGTCGATGACGTCGAGCTCGTCGCCGTCGATGCCTCGTTCTCCCAGCGCGTCACGGAACAGCACGAGCGGGTCGCGCTGCGTCCGCCAGTGCTCGATCTCGGCGGGGTCGCGGTAGTTCTCGATGCGGATGCCGATGGCGTGGTTGTCGAACCGGTAGGTCATGGTCTCCACCAGGCTGGGCCCGTCGCCCCGCCGAGCCCGCCCCACGGCCTCGCCGACGGCTTCGTGCACGGCGAGCACGTCCTGGCCGTCCACGGTGACGCCGGGCATGCCGTAGCCCGCGGCCCGCTCCGACACGTGCTCGACCGCCATGGTCTTGTGCGCCGCGGTCAACTCACCGTAGCCGTTGTTCTCGCACACGTAGACGGCCGGGAGCGTCCAGATCGCCGCCAGGTTGAGCGACTCGTGGAACGTCCCCTGGTTCGAGGCGCCGTCGCCGAAGAAGCAGAGCGTCACCCGATCCAGACCCTGCAGCTTCGAGCCCAGCGCCGCTCCCGCCGCCACGGGCAGGCCCGACCCGACGATGGATGTCTCCCCGAGGCTGCCCACGGAGAAGTCCGACAGGTGCATCGACCCGCCCTTGCCCTGGTTGACCCCGGTCTCCTTGCCCATCAGCTCGGCGAGGAGGCCGTCGAGCGCCGCTCCCTTGCCGATGGGGTGCCCGTGCGAGCGGTGGGTGCCCACCATGTAGTCGTCGTCGCGAAGCGCCATGCATGATCCGACGATCGAAGCCTCCTGCCCGGTCGAGGTATGGAACGCGCCGTAGAGCTCACCCTTCAGCAGGAGTTCCTTGGTCGTCGCCTCGAACTGCCGGATGCGCGACATCCGCCGGTACATCTCTCGCAGATCGCCACCACTGACCGTCATGACATGCTCCTCGCCTGAGGGGGTCATGTTACGCCCGCCCGATGGAGTGCGATGATGAGGTCCGTGGGACGTCTGGAAGGCAAGATCGCGATCGTGACCGGCGCGGGCTCGGGGCTCGGCCGGGCGGCGGCGCACCGGTTCGCGGCCGAGGGCGCCTCGGTGGCGTGCGTCGACCTTGACCGCACCGGAGCGGAGGAGACGGTCTCCGCGATGGGGGAGCGGGGCCTGGTCGTCGTGGCCGACGT
>JAPPKQ010000468.1 GCA_028819945.1 bacterium
GTATGGAGGCGTCTGCAGCGGCATTTGTGTATATGAGACAGGCGCCAGTTAGCTGCGGATGAAGTCGAGCGAGTTGGGTGCCGCCAGCAGGCTGGCCGACCCCTCCCTGACACCCAGCGACGCCAGATGCGAGGCCAGGGCGTCCACCTGGCGGGCGAGGACCGCCAAGCTCACCTGCTGGTCGTCCACGCCGATGAGGGTGCGCTCGCCGCCGGCGTAGGCCCGCCGTCGCAGCGCCCGCGGCAACGAACCGCCCCGCAGCCTGCGGGCCAACTCCCGGCGGTCCACCAGCGGCGGGAGCCTCGGGTCGTGCAGCCTCCAGGCGCGCGCCGTGGCCTCGTCCACAGGTTCCGTCGGCGCCATTCCGGCTCTACCGCTGGAGGCCTTCGAGGCTGCCTGTCCAGTTCTCACGGTTCCCGGTCCGCTCGCGCTCCAGCGGTTCGTGGAGGTCGGCGTTCAGAAGTTGCTTGAGGCGGGCGCGGGCCTCGGGATGGGTGCGGGTGATCTCGGCGAGCAGTTCCTCCCGCCAGGGCGTGGCGATCCCCAACCGGATGGCCTCCCGCGCGTCCACCCGGCGCGTCGTGAGGCACATGTCGGCCGCCGCGTGGCGCCCGGCGATGTGAACCAGTGCCCACGCACCGACGGCCAAGCCGTGCCCGGCGCCCGCGAAGCGGAACCAGGCCTCGGGGGTGGCCATGCAGACGTCGGCGGCGAGGCACAGCTGGGCGCCCCCTCCCACGGCCGCGCCGGCGACCTCGGCCACGAAGATGACAGGCGACTCGAGCATCCGCTGGTAGGTGGCGTAGAGCCGGTCGGACACGAGGGCCCGCTCGGCGTCGGGCAGGGTGAGGTCGGCGCCGGAGCAGAACACCCCGTCGAGCGAGGAGCGGATCACGAGCGCCGCGTCTTGCCGTGCCTCGGCACCGTCGATGGCCTCGTGCAGGCGGGCCAGGAAGGCGTCGCCGACGGCGTTGCGGCGCTTCTCGTCGGACATCACGAACTCGGAACAACCGTCGGGGACCGGTCGTCGGACCCCCGGGGCGGGTGCGGTCCGCGGCCCGGTCCGCTGGCGCCGCCGCGGCTTCGGAGGCAGCGGCAGCCCCTGAACCCCGAAGGCCCCGGAATAGTCCCGTGGGTCAACGGGTGCGCCCCAGTCGGGATTGCGGCGACCGATCATGTGGTTCACGATAGATGACGTGCCGGCGGTCCTCGACGCCTGGAGGTGATGGCAGTGGCGACTGAATCCGAGACGTCCACGCTGGCGGTCAAGACCGCTGACGGGGTGGCGCTGCACACAGAAGCAGTCGGCAGCGGCGATCCGATCCTGTTCATCCATGAGTTCGCCGGCGACCATCGCACCTGGGAGCCGCAGATGCGGCGGTTCTCACGCAGTCACCGCTGCATCACCTACGGCGCGCGCGGGTATCCCCCGTCCGAGGTTCCGCCCGATCCCGCTGCGTACTCCCAGCAGCACGCCGTCGACGACGCCGTCGCGGTGCTCGACGCCCATTCGGTCACCGAGGCGCACGTTGTCGGGATCTCCATGGGAGGTTTCGCCGGGCTGCACCTCGCCATGCAGCATCCGGAGCGTGTCAGGTCGGTGGTCGCGGCCGGCACGGGTTACGGCGCCCGCCCCACCGAAGTTGACCGCTTCCGCTGGGAGTGTGATGCCATCGCGGAGGTGATCGAGACCGCGGGAATCGCTGCGTTCGCCGAGCAGTACATGTCCGGGCCGTCGCGGGTGCAACTGCAGAACAAAGATCACCGCGCCTGGCAGGAGTACACCAGGTGGGTGAGCGAGCATTCGGCGGAAGGCTCGGCCGCCACGATGCGCGGCGTGCAGCGGGAAAGGCCGTCGCTGTACGCCCTGGAGGCTGAACTGGCGGCGATCGCGGCCCCGGTGCTCGTTCTGGCCGGCGACGAGGACGACGGCTGCCTGGAGACGAGCGTGTGGCTGAAGAGGGTGATCCCGACGGCCGGACTCGCCGTCCTCCCCAAGTCGGGGCACACGCTGAACGTCGAGGAGCCGGATCTTGTGAACACGCTCATCGCGGACTTTCTGCACCGGGTCGAGGCCGGCGTTTGGGGACCGCGAGATCCGCGCGCCGATCCGGGAGCCATCACCGGCTTCTCGTGAGGCCGTCCAGGCGGGGGTGTGACATCATTTCGTGCAGGATGACGAATCAGGGAGAGCGCCCGTGGACCTACAACTGACCGACAAGGCCGCCATCATCACCGGCGGGAGCATGGGTATCGGCAAGGCCGTCGCCGAGGGGCTGGCCGCCGAGGGTTGCGATGTCGCCATCGTGGCTCGGGGGCAGGAGTTGCTGGAGGATGTGGCGGCGGACATCGCCGCGGCCAGCGGCAGGCGCTGCCTCCCGCTGGTGGGCGACATGAGCAGCACTGAGGACGCCAACCGGGTGGTGGATGCCGCCGCCGAGGCGTTCGGCGGGCTGGACATCTGCGTGCCGAACGCAGGCAGCTCGCCCGGCGGGCTCCTCGAGGAGCTGACCGACGACCAGTGGAACGCCAGCCTCCAGCTCAAGTTCATGGGCCACGTGCGGACGGTGCGCGCCGCGGTGCCGCACCTGCGAGCCCGCGGCGGGGGCTCCATCGTCATGGTGGTCGGGAACGACGGCCTCAAGCCCTCGTACTGGGAGATGACCGCCGGCGTCGCCAATGCCGCCGACATCAACTTCGCCTCCTCGGTTGCCGAGCAGTACGGCCGCATCGGCATCCGCTGCAACACCGTCAACCCCGGGCCTGTGGCGACCACCCGTTGGGACTACTTGGAGGAGGCCATGGCCCGCGACAAGAAGATAAGCCGGGAGCGGGCCCACGAGATCACCATCGACAGCCTGCCGCTGGGGACGATCTGCACGGCCCAGCAGGTGGCGGACGTGGTCGTCTTCCTGGCCTCACCACGCGGCGGCTACGTCAACGGCGCGCACATCCTCCTGGACGGAGGCCAGCGCAAGGCGCTGATGGACGTCTGAGCCGGCTCAGATCCGGACCCGTCATCCCGGCCTGCCCCGTCATCCCGGCCTGCCCCGTCATCCCGGCCTGCC
>JAPPKQ010000025.1:0-2564 GCA_028819945.1 bacterium
GGTTGGCTTCGTGGAGGTGGGCGAGTTCGTGGGCGAGGACGTAGTCGATGAGGCTTGGCGGGAGTTGGAGGGTGGCCCAGTGGATGTTGATCCGTTGCGGACCAGCGGCCGGGCGGGCTGAGCCCCAGCGGTAGCCGAGGTCACGCACCTCCAGGGACACTGCGTCTTCGCCGAGGCGGGCCGCCCAGGGCCGGATTCGCCGTCGTAGCCATTGGCCGCCGACGTCGGTGTACCAGCGGCGCATCGCCGCGGCGCCGCCGTCGGCTTGGGCGGCGGGGAGGTGGAAGCGGCCCCGTTCCAGGCGAACCCCGGATGAGGGCCCACCCCCGGATCCGGAATCGTCTCCGGTGAAGGTGAGGCGGTAGCTGCGGCCGAGGTAGGCGAAACCTTCGCCTTCGACGAACCGCTTGACGATGGGCGGGCCGGTGAGTGCGTCCTTCTCGGCCAGTTTGCGGTAGATCCAGCGGCGCTTGTCGGCCACGAACCGGGTAGCTCGCTCGACGCTCACCCCGTCGGGCGCCTTCAGCACCAGGGAGGCGTCGCGTTCGACGACAATCTCGATGGTCGTGCGGTCGCCCGGCGGCGCCACCGAGACCACGAGGTCGCCGACCACCAACTCCGGCAGGTCGTGGACCGAGGCAACCGCGACGACACCCATCACAGCCGGTGCTGGTTGGCTTTGGCGAGGGCGACGAGTTCGACGGCGAGTTCGTCGAGGCTGTCGTAGGTGAACAGGTCGCTGTCGTCGAGGGTGCGTTTGATGGCCTTGCGCAGGTCGTCCTGCCTCGTGGGGTTTTCCCAGAAGCCGACCACGCCGATGATCCGCCGGACCTCCGCCACCAGGCCCCGCGTCAACGTCACGACCTGTTCAGCGGTGTCGGGCCCCGAGCCGGCGACCTTCTCGGCCATCTGGCTGTGGAAGGGCAGTTCGGTCGCCGGGTCGAGCCCGGTGCCGCCGTCGTCACGCCGCCCGGCGTTGATCTCGACGATCAGCCCCTCGAGTTCCAGGGCGATCTGCTCCCAGCGCTCCTCGAGCCGGTCGAGGATCTCGTCGATCCGCTCGGAGAGCTTCCCGTAGTGGGCGGGGTCCTCGTCGAGGTGCTCGCGGATGTGGTGACGGGCGGCGTGCTCCATCTCCGACGCCCTGGCCCGGTGCGAGACGATCCCGGCGATGTGGTCGCCGAAGGTGGGGTCGGTGACCCGCAGCGGGGGGATCCTCCGGCTCAGGTCGAGCGCCACGACGTGCTCGTCGATCAGCCGGCGGACCTTCTCGTTGTACTTGCGCGGGTCGAAGTCGCCGTCGGGCGTGTCCCGGTAGCGACGCCGGGTCCGCACCTGGATCTCGCCGAACAGGCTCACGTCGTCCACGAACCCCAACGCCTCGGGCCGGGGCAGCACGGTGTCGAAGGTACGCAGCAGGCTGCGCAGCGCCACGTCGAACGCGGCCCGCAGCCGCTCGTCGGCGAGCAGGTGCACGCACGCCTCGACGGCCTCGGTGGTCAGCGCCGGTTCGACGCCGTGCTGCACGAAGAGCTGCCGGACTCGCTGGCGTTGCGGTTCGAGCCTGTCTATCTCGGCGGTGAGCGGGCGCAGCGCCTCCTCGGCGTCGGGGTCGAGCTGCCCGTCGGCGCCGGCGTACACGGCGAGGGCCTCGGTGAGTTGCGACGACACGCCGTAGTAGTCGACGGTCAGCCCGTAGGACTTCTTCGGGGCGGTCCGGTTGACGCGGGCGACGGCCTGGAGCAGTTCGGCCTGCTGGATCAGCCGGTCGAGGTACAGCACCTGCGCCTGGGGCACGTCGAAGCCCGTCAGCAGCATCGACTTCACGATCAGCAGCGCCAGGGGGCTGCGCCTCTCCCCGGCGGTCCCCAGCGGCAGCCGGAAGCGGTCGATGTGCGCCGACTGGCGGGCCTTGTCGGTCCACGGGGCGTAGTCGGGCGGGTCGTTGTGATCCCCCGAGATGACCGGGGCGAACTCCAGGGCGCGGATCAACTCCACCTGCGGGGCGGCGGCCCGCAGGAACGACTCCTCCGCATCCGCCGACCGGCCCGCCGGCCCGAGCAGTTCCTCCCGCCGCCGGTCGATCTCACCGACCAGCTCGTCGCGGGTGTCCCGCAGCGCCTCGTGGTAGCGCAGGCACGCCTGGCGGCTCGTGGCCACGATCATGCCCTTGAAGCCGTCGGGCATCACCGTGGCGATGTAGTGCCGGAGGATGTCACGGGCCTTCGCCGCGATCAGTTCCGGCGCCTCGAGCACCGCCGCGGTGGTGGCGTACTTCTGCTGCAGCGTGGCCCGCTGCTCGTCGCTGAGCTCGGCGAACCACCGGTAGAACACCTCGTCCATCCGCGAGGCGCCCCGCACGGCGGCGTCGGTGGTGCGCCCCTCGTAGAGGATCTGCACCGTCGACCCGTCGGCCTCGGACTCCGCCAGCGTGTACCGGTCGAGGTAGTCGCCGAAGATCTCCAGCGTCCGCTTCCGGTCGCCCATGATGATCGGCGTCCCGGTGAACCCGATGCGTGCCGCGTTCGGCAGGGCGCCCATCAGGTTGGCGTGCAGCGTCGATG
>JAPPKQ010000025.1:2574-3064 GCA_028819945.1 bacterium
ATGCCTGCGAGCGGTGCGCCTCGTCGACCAGCACCAGGATCGACTCGGACTCGTTCAGCGTCCCGAACGTGTCCCCCTCCCCCAGACCGTCGCCGCCCTCGCCGTCACCGTCCTCGCCGTCGGTGTCACGCCACTTCTGGATCATCGCCATCACCACGCCCGGGCCGGGCCGGCGCAGCAACTCGCGCACGTCCGCCGCACTGCGCGCCACCCGCACCGTCTCACCGGCCTGCCCGGCGGTGACGCTCAACTGCTCCTCCAGGTCGGTGCGGTCGGTCACCAGCACGATCTTGAACCGCCGCAGGTCGGGATGGCTGCGCATCGCCCGGATCAGGAATGCCATCGTCAGGCTCTTGCCCGATCCCTGGGTGTGCCAGATCACCCCGCCGCGGCGATCGACGTGACCGTCGGTCGCACGGGTGTCGCCCCTGAGCAGCCGATCCACAGCCTTCCCGACGCCGCGGTACTGCTGGTACCGCCCGACGAGCTT
>JAPPKQ010000051.1 GCA_028819945.1 bacterium
TCCAGGTCGAACGCCGCGCCCGTGTGCCGCGTGTCGTGGCCGGTGAGCCGCGCCGCCAGGTTGTCGCCCGGTCCCGGCACGCTGAGGTCGATGCCCTGCTCCAGGGGCGCGCCCTCGCGGGTGCACACCGCGCCCTCGACGGCGCAGTCCGTCGTCGGCGGCAGGGTAAGCGCGATGTCGCTCCAGCCGTCCGGCTCTACCAGCAGGCGCCACCCCGCGTTGCTGCCCTGGGTGAGGCGCTGCGCCCGCGCGATGTCCGCGCCCGTTACCTCGAATATCCTGTCGCGCACGTCGCGGTAGCCGAGCTTCGGCTCGGCGCTGAAGTGGAGCTCCGTCCAGAAGGGCATGCCCGTATGCCAGGACAGCGCGGGACCGAAGCGCGCCTGCAGGCCGTCTGACGGCGCCTCGCTGCCGGACGCGCCGCTGCCGCCGCCGGAGTTGAGCGTGACGGTGGCCATCCAGCCCCCCGGAAGATAACTGTTCCCGAAAAACCCCGGGAGGCGCAGCACGCCCGCGGCAAGGTTCGCACCAGCCGGGTTGGTACGGACGGCGCCTGAAAGGGAAACCGGGCCGATGCCGAGGACGGTCAGTTGCCAATCCCCGTAGACGCTTGCCTCGGGAAGCGGCGACAGACGCAGCATCGCATCGCCAAAATCGCCGGCGACGGCGGCGGAGTCAGTTACCCTGATGAGGCCGGTCACGGCCACCGTATCGCTGGTGCCCGGTATCTCGAACGCGTTGTCGGTGCCGTCGGTCAACTCACCGAAGGCGGGGGGGTCTGCCCCGAAGTTGTCGCAGGTTCCCGAGCAGTAACCCTCGTTGTATGTCCCGTAACCCACCGTCATCGTCGCCGACCAGAAGAGCTCGGCGGGGGGTTGCGGTGCGTCCGGACAATCGCTGCCGTCCGTGGTCAGGCAGACGGTGACCTGGCCCGAAGTCGGCCGCTCCGAAGTCTGCATGGCGGCGGTATATCGGAACAGAAGATTCTGGTTGTCCAGGACCGTGACATTGTCCTCGGAGAGCTTTAGCTTGGTGCCGTTGAAGTCCATCGTCCACGCTTCATAGGTGGCCTTGGGCAAGGGCTGGTTCGGTGATGAGGACGGAGGCGTCAGGCTGAAGATCAGGTCGGGCATGGCTCCAGGCTGGCTCATGGTCACGAGGTCTACCACCGCGACCGTATCGGAGGTTCCCGGCAGGGTGAAGACGTGGGGAACGAGGAGGCCGAAGGTGGCGGCCGCGGTGCCGGGCAAGACAATATGGAGGTCGCTGGCCTCGATGTTGCAAGAGCGGTCCACGCTGCCGCCGCAGTATCCAGCATATTCGTTGACCTGAGATACGTGCAGCGTCGCCGACCAGACGAGGGTTGAGCTCGCGGCCGCCGCCGCCCGCATCAGGTGATCTCGTACGCCTGGCTGGCGGCGCCGTTGGTCACCGTCGCGGTGACGGTCGTGCTCATGCCCTCCGTGAGCGAGACCTGGTGGCCCGCGGCGTTGGTATCCGCGTCCGCCGGCGTGATTGCCAGCGCGGCGTTGGTGTCGGTGGCCGTCGCCGTCACCGTGACGGTCGCCACGTCGCTCTCTACCGAGGCCGTGTACGAAGTGGTCGCCGCCGCGAACGTGGGGGTCAGCGTCACCGCCGTGCCGTCCGCCTCGGACAGGCTCAGCGCGCTCAGGGTCACGTCGACCGGGCCCGACGGGCAGGTGCCGCTGTCGTCCCTGATGCACACCGTGACGGTCTGGCCCGCGTTGGCGGTAATCCCCTGCGAGAAGAAACCGTCGAACTCGAGCAGGCCAGTGGCCGTGGTCACCCTGCTGTTGGCGGACAGCTTGACTTCCTTGAGGCCGTCCCAATCCAGCGTCCACTCCCCGTAGACAGTCGCCGCAGGCAGCGGCGAAAGGCCCAGGATCAGCCGGTCGTCACCGGGTGTTTCCGCTCGCATGAGAGCCGTCACTTCTACCTCGCCGGCGGCTGCGGTGAAACTGGCGTCGCCGCCGTCATCGGCCAGCGAGCCAACGTTGCCCGAGCCGGCAACGGGGCAGGGCGAGTCGCAATAGCCCCACCAACGGCTGGATTGGCGCACCGTCAGCGTTGCCGACCAGGCGAGGGGCCCGGCCGCCCGGGTCACCGTGATCTCGTACGCCTGGCTGGCGGCGCCGTTGGTCACCGTCGCAGTAACGATCGTGCTCATGCCCTCGGTGAGGGAGACCTGGTGGCCCGCGGTGCTGGTATCCGCGTCCGCCGGCGTGATCTCCAGCGCGGCGGAGGTGTCGGTTGCCGCTGCCGTCACCGTGACGGTTGCCACGTCGCTCTCTACCGAGGCCGTGTATGAAGTGGTCGCCGCCGCGAACGCGGGCGTCAGCGTCACCGCCGTGCCGTCCGCCTCGGCCAGGCTCAGCGCGCTCAGCGTCACGTCGGCCGCTGCGTAGGCCACGGTGAGGTCGTCGGCCGCCGCGAGGCTCGCGTTGCCCGCAAGATCGTTGGCGGCGCTCGCCGCGACGCTGACCACGATGTCGGCAGCGCCGGTCGGCGCCACCGTTACCGTGTAGCTCGAATCGCCGTCATTGCCGCTGAAGCCGCTCTTCGTGCCGCCGTTCACGGTGATGTCGGAGTTGCTGAAGTCGTTCACCGCCTCGCCGAAGTCGACGGTCACCACCGAGGTGGAGGTGGTGTCGCCATCATGGGTCGCGGGCGACGCGCTCAGCGCCGGCGTCGGCGCGGTGTTGTCGACGGTGTAGGTCTGGTTGGCCCCACTGGGCGTGGTGCCGGCCAGCGCGTTGTTCGCCGCGTCCTCGATGTCCTGGCCGGAAGCGAAGGTCAGGCCGACCGTGCCGTTGCGGGTGCTCAGGTTGCCGCCGCCAAGGGTGACGATGTAGACGGCGCCGCTGCCCGTCACCCCGGTCGCCGCGGCGGTCGTGCCGGAGGCGGCGAAGTCGGAGCCGTCGCCGCTCACGTTCTGCACCGATTCGCTAAAGGTCACGCGGAACTTCAGCGTGTCGGCGTTGGTGTGCTCGCCGGGGTCGTTGCCGGCGCCGTCGTCGCGCTCGATGGAGGCCACCGTCGG
>JAPPKQ010000324.1 GCA_028819945.1 bacterium
CCGTGGCGCTCTCCTCGACGGCGCTGCTGGTGCGGCTGCTGGGCCAGCAGGGCAACCGCCGCGACGCGCACGGCCAGTGGGCGCTGGGCATCGCGCTGGTGCAGGACCTGGTGGCCGTGCCGGTGCTGGTCGTGCTGCCGCAGCTCGGCGCCTCGACCGGCGGGGCGCTGGTCGAGGACGTGCTGATCGCGACGGCGAAGGGCGTCGCCATGATCGCGGTGGTGCTCATCGTGGGGCGCTTCCTGGTGCCCTGGTTCCTGGGCCAGGCCCTCGCCAACCGATCGCGCGAGTTGTTTCTGATGTCGGTCTTCGCGCTGGCGAGCGGCATCGCGTTGGGCAGCTACGCGGCCGGGCTGAGCCTGGCCTTCGGCGCCTTCCTGGCCGGCGTCGTGACGGCGCAGTCGATCTACGCGACGCGCGCCCTGCAGGAGGTCGTGCCGCTGCGCGACCTCTTCGCCGCGACGTTCTTCGTCAGCATCGGCGTCCTCTTCGACCTCCACGTCGTCGTCGAGCACTGGCCGATCTTCCTCTCGCTGCTGCTGTGGGGCGGGATGGGCAAGGTGGTGCTGATCTTCGTCCTGGCCCGCTGGGCCGGCTTCGACGCCTCGCGGGCGCTGCGCATCGGGCTGCTGCTGGGCCAGGTGGGCGAGTTCTCCTTCCTCTTCGCGGCGGTGCTGCCCGGGACGGGCACCGGCGAGGCGGCCTCGATCATGATCGCGACGGGCGCGGCCAGCATGGCGATCTCGGCGGCGATGATCGGGCAGACGGACCGCATCGACCGCGGCCTGCGCCGCATCCCCAAGCTGCGCGACTGGTGGGTCTCCGAGCCCGTGGCGGAGGTGGGCGAGGGCGAACAGCGCCAGCACGCCGTCATCGCCGGCTTCGGGCACTCCGGCGGCGAAGTCGCCCGCGCGCTGGCCCAGCGCGGCTTCTCCTACCTCGTGATCGACTCCGACCCCGCCCTGCCCGGGCGCGCCGAGGCGGCGGGCGCCCCCTACATCTGGGGCGACTTGGCCAACGCCGCGATCATGGACGAGGCCGGCCTCGACCGCGCGCGCATGCTGGTCCTCACGATCGCCGACAGCGTGGTCAGCGAGATGGTCGTGCGGATGGTGCGGGCCGACTACCCGCGCCTGCGGATCATCGCCCGCGCCGACACGCCCGACTCTGCCGCGCGGCTGCTCGACGCTGGGGCGAACGCCGTCGTGCAGCCGCTGCTGGAGATCGGCCTCGAGCTCACCTTCCAGGCGCTGCACGGTTACGGCGTCCCGGCCAACGAGATCCGGCAGGCGCAGGCGCGGCGGCGGCGGGAGGGTTAGACCGGCCCGACCTCACCCCCCCTTCGGCGCCGCTCAGGACAGGCCTGTCCCCCTCTCCATCTGGACGATGGAGAGGGGGTTAGGGGGTGAGGTTCGGGCGGTCGTTCGGGGCTAGACCGCCCGACCACCGCCCCGCATCTCCCGGTCCCCCTTCACGGCGATGCCGGGCAGGGCCAGCGCCGCGAGCGCGCTGACCGCGGCGATGACCGCGGCGACCAGGAAGATGTCGGTGACCGACGTGGCCAGGGCGTTGCGCGCGCTGCCGAGCGCCGCCTCGGACGCGCCCGGGTCGGCGGCGTCGACCTCGGCGCGGAACTGCTCGACCTCCTCGGGGTCGAGCAGGATCTGGGGGCGCTCGGCGATGCGGTCGGCGCCGGGGACGTCGGCCGTCGCCAGGCCGCTCGCGAAGCCGGCGACCAGCACGGCGCCGAACACCGCGAGGCCCATCGTCGCGCCGATCTGGCGGAAGAACTGCACCGACGACGTGCCCACGCCCAGCAGCCGGTGCGGCAGCGCGTTCTGCACGATGATGGAGTGCATGGGCATGGCCAGGCCCACGCCGATGCCCAGCAGCAGCATGTAGAGCTGGGTGAGGCCCTGCGACGACTCCACGTCCAGCGTCGTCAGCAGGTAGAGGCAGGCCGTCATCACGGCGGAGCCGGCGAACGCGAGCGGGCGCGTGCTGCCCGTGCGATGCACGATCTGCCCCGCCACGACCGAGCTGAGCACCACGCCGCCCATCAATGGCATCGTCACGATGCCCGACTGCGTCGCCGAGGCGCCCTGCGCGCCCTGCAGGAAGAGCGGCAGGAACTGCAGGCCGCCCATCATCGCCATGGCGGTCAGGGCGGTGATCAGGATCGTGACGGCGTAGGCGCGGGTGCGGAAGAGCCCCAGCGGGATGACCGGCTCGGCGGCGCGCGCTTCCGTCCGGATGAAGAGTGCGAGCGCCACGGCCGCGATCACGAACGACACGACGACCGGCGCCTCGCCCCAGCCGTACTCGTTGCCCGCCCAGGAGAGGGCCAGCAGCAGCGGCGTCGCCGCGACGACGAGCAGCAGGCCGCCACGCCAGTCGATCGGCGCGGTCTGGGCCTGCACGTGGTGGGGGATGAAGCGCAGCGCGACCGGCAGCGCGATCGCGACCAGCGGCACGTTGATGTAGAACACCCAGCGCCAGGAGAGCTGGTCGGTGATGGTCCCGCCGGTCAGCGGCCCCACGACGCTCGCCAGGGCCCAGATCGCCGCCAGCAGGCCCATCCAGCGGCCGCGTTCGCGGGGGCTGAAGAGGTCGCCGATCATGGTGAAGGCCATGGCGTTGATCAGGCCGGCGCCCAGCCCCTGCACGGCGCGGTGCACGATCAGCGACGTCATGTCCTGCGCCGTCCCGGCCAGCACCGAGCCGGCCAGGAAGACGAGGATGCCGGTGACCAGGATGGGCTTGCGGCCGCGCAGGTCCGAGACCTTGCCCACGATCGGCACGGTCACCGTCGAGGTGAGCATGTACGAGGTGAACGGCCAGGCGAACAGGTCGAGGCCGCCCAGGTCGGCGATGATGCGCGGCATCGCGACGCCCATCACCGTCTGGTCCATCGCCGAGAGGAACATCGTGATGCTGAGCGCGCTCATGATCACGAGCTTCCGCCGGCCGGGCAGGCGCATCATCGGCGGGCGATCGTCGTGCGGGGGTGTGGGGCGCGGAGGAGGCGGCGGCGCGGGCGCGATG
>JAPPKQ010000071.1:0-237 GCA_028819945.1 bacterium
ACACGAAGATGATGCAGGAGTCCCGGGCGCAGGCCCTCGAGCGCCTCGAGGAGGACGCCGCCCGCCTCGGCGCCAACGCCGTGGTCAACATGCGGATCGCCACCTCCATGGTGGCCCAGGGCTCTGCGGAGATCCTGGCCTACGGCACCGCCGTCACCGTGGAGTAGGCGCAGCCGGCCGCCGGTCGCGCTAGCCGCCCAGGAACATCTCCTTCACACGGCGGTCCAGCTCCTCCGG
>JAPPKQ010000071.1:247-3024 GCA_028819945.1 bacterium
TCCTCGATGTGGGTCGCCACCCCCCAGCGGTGGCCCCAGGGGTCCTCGAACTGCCCCGAGCGGTCGCCGTAGAAGTGGTCGGCGACCTCCCGCAGCGGCGTCGCCCCGCGGCTGAGCGCCTCAGCGAACGCCGCGTCCGCGTCGGTCACGTACACGCTGATCGTGACCGGCGTGCCACCGATCTTCTTCGGCCCCACGTATCCCATCTCCGGGTACTCGTCGGACACCATGACGAGCGAGTCCCCGATCTCCAACTCGGCGTGGCCGATCTTGCCCTCGGGCGCGGGGATGCGCATGCGCTCGGTGGCGCCGAACACCGCGCGATAGAACTCGATGGCGTCCGCGGCGCCGTCCACGGCGAGCGCGGCGCTCGCGCGGGGGTAGTTGTCGGGAATCGGTTGGACCATGTCAACACTCCTGCTCGGCACGGATCCTTCCGCGCCGAAGCCTACGAGGCCGGCGTGACCACTCTCGCGGCCCGGGCGGACTGGATTCCGGCCTTCGCCGGAATGACGCACAGGACCGCCGGAATGACCACTCTCGCAACGCTCGTGGCGCCTCTCCGGGGGCTCAGAAGTCCAGGTCCTCCCGGGGCGTGAAGTCGTTCCAGCTGGCGGGGCGCCTGCCGCCCTCCGCTCGCGCCCGGCGCAGGAGGACACGCCGGGACGAGCCGCGGGCCCTTGCCTCGGGACCGTCCCCGGCGCGGGCGGGACCTCCTTCGCCGCCCAGCACGGCTGCCAGAGCGGTCGTGAGCGGCACGGAGGCCACGAGACCCATGGAGCCACACAGGGTGCGGGCGATCTCCACGGCGATCAGCTCGGAGTTGGCGACCATTCCCCAGGACTGATCGGAGACCGCGAACAGCAGCAGCAGCGGCATGGCCGCGCCCACGTAGGCCAACAGAAGGGTGTTGATCGTGGAGGCAATGTGCGCCCGACCGACGCGCAGACCGGCGGCGATGAGCCGGCGGGCAGGCAGTGCTGGATCGGCCCGGCGCAGCTCGGCCACGGTGGCGGCCTGGGTGATCGTCACGTCGTCCAGCGCGCCGAGCGCCCCGATCATGGCGCCCGCCAGCAGCAGCGACGACAGGTCGATGCCGCCGGAGACGAACGACAGGATCGCCCCCTCCTCGGTGGCCACGCCGGTGAAACGGGCGGCGCCGAAGAACAGCGCCGAGATGCCCAGCGTGAGGCCCAATGATCCCAGGGTGCCCGCCAGGGCGATCGTGGTCTCGGGTGCCGGGCCGTGGGTGAGGTAGAAGCCGGCGAAGGCGATCGCAGCGGCCGCCACGACGGCCACCAGCAGCGGTTCGTGGCCGTCGAGGATCGACGGCGCCACGAACCCCACCAGCACCAACCCGGTCAGCACCATCGAGATCAGCGAGCGCAGGCCCCGGAACCGGCCGAGCACCAGAACGAAGACGGCGAACACTCCCGCCAGCACCCACAGCGTGGCCCGGCGGTCCACGTCGGCGTAGAAGTAGAAGTCCGTGGATGCCTCGTAGCCCACGATGATCCGGTCGCCGGGCACAGGGTCGGGCACAAAGCCGGCCTGTTCGAGGTTGAACTCCGGCAGCGTCACCGACATGTGCGCATCCGGGCCGCTCGACGGCACGAAGACGACCGTGCGGCAGTTCTGTGGGTTGTCGGCCGTGGAGTACGAACACGGCCCCTCGCGGACCGCCTGGACCTCCGCCGAGAATCGCTCGGAGGCGAGTCCCACTTGGCCTGCCCCTTCGGCGACGGCTACCCGGCCCGCTCCGTCGGGCCAGAGAGAGACGACGCCCACCACCGTCGCAACCAGAGCCCCGCCGAGCAGCACCAGCACCGGCAGCAGGCGCCGGTGGCCGGTCCAGCCGGCCAGGCACGCTCCGGCCGGAGGGTGCACATGCCCCGAGTTTCCGGTCACAGGCTCATCGGGTCCCGCGGCTCACCGCGCCGCGGGCCCATCGGGGCGGGCGGTGGCGGGCAGAACCTCCCCTAGTTGACCCGGACCCTGGCCGGTCTCTCGATGGAGGCGTTGCGGTTCGAGCCGACGAGGGTGATCGTGTGATCCCCTCGAGTCACGCCGGTGATCGTGGCGATCGAACCGGAGACGCTGACCTGCACGCCCGTGGGCACGTCCTCCACGGCGAAGCTGGTGGCCGCGGCCGAGAAGTACTGGCTCAGGTCCAGCGTCGTGGACTGGCCGACGTTCACCGCGACGGACGGGTTACTGCCCTCCAGCACCAGGATCCCGGTCGAGCCGCTCCGGGCCGTCGTCGTGGTGGTGGTCGTCGTGGTGGTCGTGGTCGAGGACGCACGGACCGTCACATTGAAGGCCTGCGCCACCTCGCCGAGGCTGTTGACCGCGGTCACTGTGATGGTCGCCGTGCCCGCCGCGATCCCTCGCAGTACCGCTCTGCCGGCAACCGGGATCGGGTCGATGCGAGCCACTGCGGCATCGGAGGTGTTGACCGCCCAGCCCTGGATGACCCCACCGAAATAGGGCCGGACGTCCACGGTGACGGTCTCGCCGATACCGACGGTCTGGGCCGGCACCTGCCCGGAGAGCGTCGGCGCCTCCGTGACTTCCACCGGCGGGGTGGAATCGGTGGGAACGGCGTCGCCGGGGTCCACGTCGGGCGGCGTCGGCGGGAGGTCGTCGTCGATCGGCAGCAACTCGTCCGCGTCGTCGGGCGCGGGCGGGGGCGGCGCAGGCGCGGGAGGCGCAGGCGCCGGCGCGGCGGTCGCCGGGCGGGTGACCGGCTCGGGTCCCGCCCCGACCCGGGCGGTGAA
>JAPPKQ010000246.1 GCA_028819945.1 bacterium
ACGGGGATCGCCCGTCCCGCCCGCTTTGAAGGCGGGGGAGCCCACCAGGCGCTCGGACACCTCCGGCTGCGACCCTAGCGCGCAGCGGCCGCCGCACCGCAGGCCATCAGATTCGGAGGGACGGGGCGCTCAGACGGCCAGCAGGTCCCGGGCGCCGGTGTCGGACGAGGGATGCCGCAACTTGGACATGGCCCGCGCCTCGATCTGGCGGATGCGCTCGCGGGTCAGGTTGAAGTGCTCGCCGACCTCCTCGAGGGTGCGGGGCTCGCCGCGGTCCAAGCCGTAGCGCAGCGTGAGGATCTCGCGCTCCCGCTCGTCCAGCGGCGCCAGCAGGCGCTTGATCTCCTCGGGCAGGAGCGCGGTGGCGGCCACCTCGAACGGCGACTCGGCCGAGCGGTCCTCCACCACGTCGCCCAGTTCGGCATCGCCGTCCTCGCGCAGAGGCTCCGAGAGCGAGAGCGGCTCGGCGGCGAAGCGCAGCGCCTCGGTCACCTTCTGCTCGGGCATCTCCACCTCCTCGGCCAGTTCGCTGAGCGTGGCCGGCCGGCCGTAGCGCAGCTCGAGGCGGGCGCGGGCCTTCTGGAGGCGGGTGAGGGTGTCGCCGGCGTGCACGGGCAGGCGGATGGTGCGGCCCGTGTTGGCGATGCCGCGGGTGATGGCCTGGCGGATCCACCACGTGGCGTAGGTGGAGAACTTGAACCCCTTGCGCCAGTCGAACTTCTCCACGGCGTGCATGAGGCCCAGATTGCCCTCCTGCACGAGATCCAGCAGCGGCAGTCCCGAGGCCTGGTACTTCTTGGCGATCGACACGACGAGGCGCAGGTTGGACTGAACGAACTGCCGCTCGGCCGCCTCGCCGTCGGTCACCAGCCGGCGCAACTCGACGCGGCGGCGCGATGACAGCGACTTGCCCGCCGCCAATTCCTCGCGGGCCTCGACCCCGACCTCGATCTTCTGGGCCAGTTCGACCTCGTCGTCCTTGGTGAGCAGCGTGTACTGGCCGATATCGGTCAGGTAGAGGCGGACGAGATCCTCCTCGTCCCGCTCGACGCGCTCTCTCGCCACGGACGACGTCTCCCCACAATCAGCAAGTGGCTAGTACCGGTTGCCGGAGACTTCGTTGGCCCCGAGCCGCGAACTCACACTACAGAGCGCGCCGGCTCGTTCAACCGCGCGGCCCGTCAGCACGACAGGTCGGCGAGGCGCCGACCGAGCCTGGCCGCCATCCGGCGCTGGCTCGGCGCCGTGGCCCGCTCGTCGAGCAACGTCAGTCCTCGCGCCTCGATCCCCTGAAGATCCTCGGCCACGACAGCGCAGAAGCGAGCCTCGGCGGCCTCGGCCACGTCACCGAGTCGCGCGGCGAAACGTTCCAGCGAGGCGCGCATCCGCGGCAGCACCACGTGCAGGAGGACGACGAGGCGGTCAGAGGTGCCCGTGGCGGCCCCCTGGAACAGTTCCTCCCAGCCCGGCGAGGGCGGGCGAACCCGCTCGGCGGCCCCCAGAGCCGGGGAGTCCGCCAGCAGCGCCTCCCAGCCGGTGCCGTGCTCAGCGAAACGGCGCGCCGTCCGGTGCAGGTACACGGCCACCGCGCCGTCCTCCTCGCCGACACCCCAGCGCCTCAACGACTCCGCGAGGTGTCGCTGCAGCCAGACATAGCGCCCGACGGCGTCGATTAGCTCTTCGATCATCATGGCACCGGCTCCGAACTACTCGGCCGGCCGGCCCGCCGGGCCCAGCACCCCCCCCGGCTCCCCGGCATGCCGGTCAGTCCCGGGCCTCGCCCCGGTAGCGGTTCGTGATGGGCATGCGGCGATCCTTGCCGAAGGCCTTGGGTGTCACCCGCACCCCCGGCGGCCCCTGGCGGCGCTTGTACTCCGCCACGTCGACGAGCCTGCCGACCCTCCGCACCAGTTCGGGGTCCGCACCGGCCGCGATGAGCTCGCCGACGGTCTGGTCGCCCTCCACGAATGCGCGGGCAACGGGGTCCAGCGACTCGTACGGAGGCAGGCTGTCCGAGTCGCGCTGGTCGGGCCGCAGCTCGGCCGACGGAGCCTTGGCGAGCACCCGCTCGGGGATGAGGGCCCGGCCGGCGACGGCGTTGCGCCGCCGGGCGAGTTCGTAGACCTGCAGCTTCCAGATGTCCGAGATCGGCGCGAAGGCGCCGGCCGAGTCGCCGTAGAGCGTGGAGTAGCCGACCGCCGCCTCGGACTTGTTGCCGGTGGTCAGCACCAGCCAGCCGAACTTGTTCGCCAGCGCCATGAGCACCACGGCCCGGACGCGCGACTGCACGTTCTCCTCGGCGAGATCCGGGGCGAGGCCCGTGAACGCCGGCGCAAGCATCTGCTCGAACGCGTCGTGCGCCGGCTCGATGCCGATGAGGCGACTCTCGATGCCCAGGTTGTCGCAGAGCAACTCGGCGTCGCGGACCGAGTGGTCCGAGGAGTAGCGCGACGGCATCAGCACCCCGTGCACGCGTTCGGGCCCGAGGGCGTCGCCGGCGATCGTGGCGACGAGAGACGAGTCGACCCCACCGGAGAGCCCCACGCAGACATCCGCGAAACCGTTCTTCGTCACGTAGTCCCGCGTCGCCAGCACGAGGGCCGCGTAGATCTCGTCGGTGGGCTCCAGCGGCACCGCCGGCGGGGTGACCGGCAGCGGGGCCGGCCTGACCGCCGGCCTGTCGTTCACGGCAATCCGGGGCAGGGCAGGTCCGTCGAGTCTCGCCGAGCCGCCGCGGCAGCCGACCTCGACCTCGACCGCGAGGACCTCCTCCGAGAACGCCTGCGCCTGAGCGGTGACCGAGCCGCCCGCGTCCAGCACCAGCGACCGGCCGTCGAAGAGCAACTCGTCCTGCCCGCCCACCAGGTTCACGTAGACCACCGGGCAGCCGGTCCGTTCGATGCGGCGGCGCAGGACGCCGAGGCGCTCTTCGAGCTTGCCGATGTTGTACGGGGAGGCGTTGAGGTTCACGATCAACTCGGCGCCGCCGGAAACCAGTCGCTCCACCGCGC
>JAPPKQ010000147.1 GCA_028819945.1 bacterium
GGCGACGGACACCACGGCGCCGACGGTGGTCTCCATCGAGCGCCACGACGGCACGAACGCGCAGGATGCGCTGACCAACGCCGACACGCTGACCTTCCGCGTGACCTTCAGCGAGGCGGTGGAGAAGGTGGGTATCGTGGACTTCGACGCCAGCGGCACCACCGGCGACGCGAGCATCGTCGAGGGCCTTAGCCAGGGGACGACCCGTATCGTCACGGTAAGCGGCGGCAACCTGGAGAGCTTCAACGGCACGGTGGGCCTGACCTTCGCCTCCGGCGTGACCATCGACGACCTGGCCGGCAACGCGCTCAACGCCACCCTGCCGACCGGCGCGAACTACGAGACCTACACCCTCGACAACATGGCGCCCGGTGTGGCCCTCAACGCGCCGGACAACCACGACGGCAGCACCGCCTTCAACGTCACCGTCACGTTTGGCGAGGACGTGAGCGACTTCGACGATGCCGCCGACGTAACCGTCACCGGCGGCACGCTGACCGGCGGCGCGAACGGCATCACGAGCAACAGCGCCACGAGCTACACCGTCAGCGTCACCCCGTCCGGAACGGTCAGCGTCACCGTGCAGGTGCCCGCGGGCGCCGCAACGGACGACGCCGGCAACGGCAACCTGGCTTCGGCAACCGCCACGGTGGCCCACGTCGGCACCGACCCGGCGACGGCGGCCGAGGGCAACGAGGTCGTCTGGGAGTACCCGGAAGGCGCGCGCTTCGGGCGTGACGCGAACCTGGCGTGCCTGCGCGAGGGCGAAACGTCCGGCGCCTTCACGGCCACTCTGAGCGCGCAGCCCACGCAGAACGTGCGGGCCGAGATCCACGAGCTGTACCAGAACCCGGATCCGGGGCTCGGCGGCGGCCTCATCGTCGCCGTCAACGGGGCCGGCAGCGCGCTCGGCGCGCTCACGTTCACCGCCGCCAACTGGGACACGCCGCAATACTTCTACTTCCGGATGCCGCAGGACGACGACGCCGCAGCCCAGACCGCCGGCTTCGCGTTCCGCACGACGAGCGACGACGCGGATTGGAACGGCTCCCAAAGCCTCCAGGTCGACATCTGCGCCGGCGATGACGACCTCCCCGGCTGGAGCGTCACCCCCGGCGATCTGTCCGGCGGCGACGGCGATACCGTCACCTACCAGATCGGGCCGAAAACGCAGCCCCTCGGCAGTATCCGCCTCAGCCTCACCGCGGCCAACGACGACGCCAACGGCGTCGTCTCGCCCGGCACGCTGACCTTCCGCTACAACGACTGGACGCCCAAGACGGTGAGGGTGACGCTCAGCGCCGACACCGACACCGACAACGGCACGGTGACCGTCACGCACACGCCGAGACGTGCCAGCGTGCACGAACCCAGCTATAGCTACCCGGTGGACGTGAGCGTGCGGCACATCGAGGCGGGCTTCAGCCTGGACACGCCGCCCGACCTGAGATTCAGGGCCGGCGATACGATCGTGCCCACCCGGCTGCCGGCTGCCACCGGCGGCACCCCACCCTACACCTACACCGCGACCGGCCTGCCGACCGGCTTGAGTTTCGACGGTGACACGCGGGCGATTTCCGGCAAGCCGTCGGCGGCAACGACGAGCGCGGCGACGGTGACCTACACGGCGCGCGACAGCGCCGGCACCGCCGCAACCGCCACGGCCACGTTCACGGTCGACGTGGATGCGGCAACGGACGTCATCTGGGAAACCACCATGACGGTCGGGACCGCCAGCCACGACTTTTTCGGCAGATGGTGGGGCTACTGCAGCCGCTACGCCGGCTGCTTCGGAGGCTACGGCTCGCTGGGCAATGGCTCGTTTGTCTTCGACGGAGACCCGAACGAGGTCGTGGATCTGAAGTGGAACGGGGGCAGTTTGATCCTCCGTCTTTCGGAAAAAGTGGTGCGCTCGGAGATGCTGGGCTGGACGCTGATCATCGACGGCCACGCCATCGGTTTTCGCGGCGCCATCTTCGGCCGTAACTCCGCGGGGAGTCGTAAGGTCCAGTTCGACAACTTCTGGGGCAGGGCGCCGCGGCCGGCAGCGGGACAGCAGGTGCCGGTGAAGATCGTGAAGCGCGAGGGCCCGTCGCTGCCGGCAAACGCACCGCTCGCGCTCGAGGCGCCCGCCAACCCGACCTGGGAGGCGGGAAAGCCCGGCAGGCTGCACCTGCCGCAGGCGGCCGGCGGCACCCCCGACACCTGGAGGTTCCCGCAGTACGAGGGCCTGTACTACTACACGCTGACGCAGCCTACGGGCGCCGCGCTGCCCGACTGGATGAAGTTCAACGAGAGCCACGCCGTCCTCACCGGAACGCCGACGGCGCAGGCGCGGGACACCCGCCTGACCTACACGGCCGCCGACGGCCTGGACGTCACCCGGTCCGTGGACTTCACCGTCCACGTCGCGGTGGAGGTGGCCGACATTGACGACCAGGACTGGAACACCAGCACGGCGGTCAACCTCGAGCTGCCGGAGGCGACCGGCGGCGCGCTGCCCTTCACGTATTCCTTGAGCGGCACCCTGCCCGCCGGGCTCACCTTCAACCGCGAAGCGCGCCCGCCGACGATCACGGGGACGCCCAGCGCCGCTGCCGCATCCACTACCCTGACCTACACGGCCACCGACGCCGACGGCGCCAGCAAGGCGGTGACGTTCGACGCGGCGGTGACGGCGGACGTCGACGCCACGCTCACGTTCGGCCAGATGGCCTACACCTTTGTCGAGAACCAGCTCTCGGGCCTTATCACCATCACCGTGGACAACGCCGTGACCGGCGGCTTCACCGTGACGCCCACCCTCACCCCGACCTATGGGGACCATGTCCTTCAGTCGGTGAATTACCTGAACCTGTCGGACCTCACGTTCGCCGGCACCGCCGGCGAGAGCGAGACCCTGCAGTTGCAACTGTCCGACGACAGCGTCGCCGACCTGCCCGAGACCTACGACCTGGCGCTCGCGGTCGACAACGACCGCATCGACGCCACCGACACCGCCACCCTGACGT
>JAPPKQ010000109.1 GCA_028819945.1 bacterium
TCGGGCACCGTCCGGCTCGACGGCGACGACCTCGCGGGCGCCTCCGTCGAGCGCCGCGCAGCCGCCGGCCTCGGGCACCTCCCCGAGGGCCGTGGCGTCTTCCAGAACCTGACCGTGCGCGAGAACCTGGATCTGGGGACCGTGCTGCGCCGCGACGGCGCCGCCGCGGTGAACGCCGACCGCGAGCGGCTGCTCGGGATCTTCCCCGACCTCGCCGAGAAGATCCGCGACGGGGCCTCCTCGCTGTCGGGCGGCCAGCAGCAGATGCTGGCGCTGGCCCGGGCCATGCTCACCCGTCCCAAGCTGCTGATGATCGACGAGCTGTCCTTCGGTCTGGCGCCGTTCCTGGTGGACGAACTCTTCACCCTCGTGACCGAGCTGCGCGACGAGGGCAACACGTTCCTGCTCATCGAGCAGAACGCCCAGGTGCTGGACATCTCCGATCGCACCTACGTTTTCCGGACCGGGAACAACGACATCTCGGGCCCGTCGGCCGAGTTGCGCCAGTCCCACGACCTGGTCCGCTCCTACCTCGGCGCCTGACGGCCGGGTCCTGGCGCATCGGGGACTCCCTATGACGTCGTGCGCCACCTTCGCCGTCATTCCGGCGGAGGCCGGAATCCGGACCCCCGAGGCCCCCGACGCACCCCGCACCGTCCGGCGAGGGCGCGCCTATCATCTCGCTTGAACCCTATGGACTCCGATGCTCCGACGCCTGCCCTGACAGGACTCCTGCCGACCGACGGCTTCTACCACTGGGGCATCGTGGCGGAGGACTTCGACGCCACCTGTGAGGAACTGGGGGTGGTCTGCGGCCTGACGTGGGCCAAACCTATGCGCCGGGAGTTCGACCTGCGCCAGCCCGGCGGCACAGTGACGGTGAACTTCCGGCTGACCTACTCCGTCGAGGGCCCGCCGCACTACGAGATCTTGGAGTCCTCCCCCGGCACCCTTTGGGACCCGGCCACCGCCCACGGCGGCGTCCACCACCTGGGATTCTGGTCCACCGACGTGACCCGCGACGCCGCCCGCCTGGAGACCGCCGGCTACCCGTGCGGCGCCACTGCGGCTACGCCCGACGGCCGGCCCGCGGGGTTCAGCTATCACCGCCTGCACAGCGGCCTCTGGGTCGAACTGGTGGACCTGTCGCGCAAACCGGCCTACGACACTTGGATCGCGGGCGGCGACTTCCCCACCTTCACACCGCCGGGGGCCGCGGACACCGAAACGCCCACGTGAGTCGCCTTCGGGCCGCAACCGGCCCGGACCAGCCAAGGTGACAGCGCCGCACGACCGGACGCCGAACCACCGGACCGACGTTGTCGTCGTGGGCGGCGGCCCCGGCGGCTGCTCGGCGGCCCTCGAGGCGGCCCGCCACGACGCCTCGGTGGTCCTGCTGGAGGCCCTGGACACCGTCGGCGGCAACGCGGCCCGCTCGACGGGCTACATGGCCTTCGCCGACTTCGACGCCCAGCACGCCGCCGGCGTGGCCGACTCACCGGAGGACTACCTCGCCGACATGGTCGCCGAGGCGGCGCTGCAGCAGAAGCGCTACGGTGTGATCTTCGACACCGCTCTGGCTCGCGTCTACGCCGAGGAGTCCGCCGGTGCCTACCGCTTCCTGATCGACCTCGGCTTCCGGTTCGGTCGTTTCGTGCCGCGCCCCCGCCAGCACACCATCGATCGGATGATGGACGTGGTCGACGTGGCCTCCTTCGGCGCCCTGTTCGCGGCGGCGCTGGCGGAAGCGGGCGTCGAGGTGCGCCACGGCGCGCGGGCCCGGTGCCTGCACACCGACGCCGGCCGGGTGTCGGGCGTGCTCTGGGAGCCCTCGGGCGGCGGCGCTGGCGACGACGCCCGCCCGAGCCTGCTCGAGGCCGGAAGCGGAGTGATCCTGGCTGCCGGCGGCTACCAGGCCAACCACGCGCTGCGCTCGCGCTACCAGCCCGGCCACCTGGCCGCCACCCCCTACCTGGGAGTCGCCACCGACCGGGGCGACGGGCACCTCATGGGCCAGGCGGTGGGCGGTGACCTCATCAACATGACCATGATCCCGCCGCTAGTGATGGTGGCCTCGGCGCTGGTGGAGGACTCCATCGCCGTGGACTCGGGCGGGCGGCGATTCCACGACGAGGCCGGGCCCTACGACGAGCGGGTCGCGGCGCTGGAGCAGGTCCCGGGACGCCGGGCTCACTACGTCTTCGACGACCGCGTCTACCGGCTGCGCCGCGACGTCATCGAGCAGATGCCCGAACCTGCGGTCAGCGCCCCGAACCTGCCCGAACTAGGGGCGCTGCTCGGCTGCCCGTCCGACACCCTCGCCGCCACCGTGGAGGAATGGAACGCCACGGTCGCCTCGGGGACCGCGCAGGATCCGGCGTTCGGCCGGGTGGTGTTCGGCAAGCGCCGCCTGCCGATCACCGAGCCGCCCCTGTGGGCATCGCCCATGGTGGTCGGAGTGAACTTCCCCGCCGGCGGGTTCCGGGTGTCGGTGGACTGCGAGGTGTTCGACATTTTCGGCGAGGTGATCCCTGGGCTCTTCGCGGTCGGGGACTGCGTCGGCGGCATCGCCCCAGCGATCGGCCTCGGCGGCGTGAAGATCAGCAGCGCCGTGACCCTCGGGCGGATCGCCGGCCGGGTGGCCGGCGGCGGCGAACGGAGCGCGTCAGCCGCGACGACTATCACAGTGCAGACCCCCGGCCAGTCGACTCCAGCCCCCGGCGGGTCTCTTGGACTGGTATCCGCCGCCTCCGCTCAGCGCATCCCCATCGTCGGCTGATCTCGTCGCCGCGCCCCGAGTCGTCGCCGGCAAGGCAGCAGAACACCCGCGGCCACCGCCCCACCTGGCACCACTCCCGACCGCGGCCCGGGGCGTAAGCCGGCCGGACAGTGACCGGACCGAAGGTTGGGCGCGGGTAGCT
>JAPPKQ010000439.1 GCA_028819945.1 bacterium
CGCCCGAGGCGATCGTCGAGGGTGCCCGCATCGCGGCAGGCGAGGGGCTCGGCGTGTTGCTGGTGGGCCCACCCGAGCAGCTCGACGGCAGCGGCCTGGAAGTGATCCCGGCACACGAGGTGGTCGGCATGGACGCCGACCCCGGTGCCAGCGTCCGGCGTCTCAAGGACGCCTCGGTGGTGCGGGCGGCCGAGGCCGTGCGCGACGGCAAGGCCTGCGCCATGCTCTCCGCCGGCAACACCGGCGCCGCCATGGCGAGCGCGCTGCTGCGCTTCGGGCGGATCAAGGGGGTCGTGCGCCCGGCGGTGGCCTGCCTCTTCCCGGTGCCCGGGCGGGCGACGCCCACCGTGGTGCTGGACTGCGGAGCCAACTCCGACTGCGTCGCCGGCTGGCTGGTGCAGTTCGCCCGCATGGGCGCGGTGTACAGCCGCGCCGGCTTCGGCGTGGCCGAGCCGCGGGTGGGGCTGCTGTCCATCGGCGAGGAGGCCGGCAAGGGTTCGGCCCTGGTCAAGGAGGTCTTCGGCCTCCTGGAGGACCCGGGCTGGCAGGACCGCGCCGGGGCCCGCTTCGTGGGCAACGTGGAGGGGCGCGACCTGTTGCTGGACTGCGCGGACGTCATCGTGACCGACGGCTTCACCGGCAACGTGATGCTGAAGACCGCCGAGGGCGTGGCCGCGGTCATCGCCAGCCAGATCATCGGCCTGGCCGACAGCTCCCCCGAGGCCCGTGCCGGCGCCGCCCTGTTCTTCCCCGCGCTAATGGGCCTCTACGAGACCTTCGACCCGGAGAACACCGGCGGCGCGGTCCTGCTGGGCGTGCGCGGGGTGTGCACCATCTCGCACGGATCCTCGAGCCCCAAGGCGATCGCCAGCGCCATCGGCGTGTCCCATCAACTGGCGGCGGCGGGGGTCCCGTCACAGATCGCCGACGCGGTCACCGGGTAGGATTCGATCTCGCCACGGTGTGCCATCCGGCGCGCCGGCCCTCGAGAGGAGGCAGCAGCCGTGCCGGCGGAGACCCACGTTTCGCAGAGCCCGATGCCGCGGTCGGAGATCCTGGAGCAGATCAGGGGCCGGCTGGCTGACATCCTCGAGATCGACCCCGCCGACATCGCCGAAGGCGATTCCTTCCTCGACGACCTCGACGCCGACTCGCTGGCGCTGATCGAGCTGGTGGAGGCGCTGGAGGAGGAGTTCGGCGAACGCACCGTGGGCTTCCGGATCGACGACGAGGACCTGCAGGACCTGCGGACGGTCCGCGACGCGGTGGACTACGTCGAGGCGCGACTGGGCTGAGTGGCTGCTGTCGAGGGCGACAACCTGGCGGAGCGCATCGGCTACCGGTTCGCCGACGAGACGCTGAAGGAGTTGGCGCTGCGCCACCGATCCTGGGTGGCCGAGCAGCGTCCGGTCGCCGGGGCTCGGCCCGCCTCCAACGAGCGCCTCGAGTTGCTGGGCGACGCCGTGCTGGACGTGGTCGTCTCCGAGCACCTCTACACCACCTACCCCGACCTGGACGTGGGCCAACTCGCCAAGGTGCGGGCCTCGGTGGTGTCAGCCGACTGCCTGGCGGAGTTGGCCGTCGAGCTGCGACTCGGGGAGGAACTGCTGGTGGGGCGGGGCGAAGAAGCGGCCGGCGGTCGCACCAAGCGCTCCATCCTGGCTGACGCCGCCGAGGCTCTCATCGGCGCCGTGTACCTCGACGGCGGCTGGGAGCCAGCGCGGCGGCTGGTGCTGTCGCTGCTCACCGAGCGCATCGCCGCCGTGGCGACCGATCCCGGGCGGGACGACCACAAGACCGTGCTGCAGGAGCGGGCGGCGCACGCCGGGGACGCGGCGCCCGGCTACCGCCTGAGCCACAGCGGCCCCGACCACGAGCGCACCTGGCGGGCCGTCGTGATGATCGGCGACATCGAGTGCGGCGCCGGCGAGGGGCGCACCAAGAAGCAGGCCGAGCAGGCGGCGGCGCACGCCGCGCTGGCCCGCCACGAGGCCGGGTCCCCGGCCGGTCGGCCATCCCCGGACTCCCCCGGCGCGGGTGCGAAGATGGTCGGCGGCCCCCCGGGGCCCGGAGACGACGCGCCGAGGACACCATGATCGAGTCACCCGAAGTAGAGGTCGTGCGCCGTGAGTTGGAGCGAGAGGTCCTGGACAGGCGGGTGAAGGCGGTCGAGGTGCTGTCCGACAGCGTCACCCCCCACAGCGCCGACGAACTGAACGAGCGGCTGGAGCGGGCCAAGATCACCGGGGAGGTCTCCCGGCACGGTCTGCAGTTGCTGCTCTCCTTCGACAACGAGGAGATCATGGGGATCACCCTCGGCGCCGGCGGCCACCTGCGCCGCCAACCCAACAGGGACCGCGTCGATCCCGCCACGCGCCTCGTCATCACGTTCACGCAGTACGGGGGGCTTCGCCTGCTGGACTTCAAGGAGGGCGCCCGGCTGCGCCTGCTGAGCCCCGAGCAGGCGCAGGAGCAGCAGCCCGAGGGCATCGACCCGCTCGTCACGTCGCTCTCCTGGACCGACTTCTCCAGCCTGCTGGCGACCCCGCCCCGCCCCATCTACCTGAAGGCCTTCCTCACCAACTCCGGCGCCATCGTCGGCGTCGGCGACATGTACGCCGATGAGATCCTCTTCAACGCCGGGCTGCGTCACGACCGGATGACCGACTCGCTGGGGCGCCAGGAGATCCGCCGGCTGTGGCGGGGCATCGTGGAGGTGCTGCACGACGCCGTGAAGTACCGGGGCTCCTCACTGGAGGACAACCATTTCGTGTCGCTGTCGGGCGAGCCCGGCGCGTACCAGAACCATCACAACGTCTTCCGCAGGCACGGCCGGCTGAGCCCGCGCTCGCGCCGGCCGATCGTGCGGGTCAAGTACCGGGGGCGCTGGACCTACTACTGCGAACAGTCACAGG
>JAPPKQ010000172.1 GCA_028819945.1 bacterium
CCGCTGAGGCCCTGGCCGCCGCCGACCTGGCGCAGGCCACGGCTTCGGGCAACGAAGCCGCCGTCGCCGAGGCCGAGGTGGCTCTCGCCGAGGCCCAGGACGCTGCCGCGGCCGCCGGGCAGGCCGCCTCGGCCGCGCAGGAAGAGGCCGCCGCCGCGCAGGCCGAAGCCGCGACCGCCCAGGAAGAGGCCGCCGCCGCCAAGGCGGAGGCCGAGGCCGCGCAGGCTGAGGCCGCAGCCGCCGAGACAGAGGCTCGGGCAGCCGAGGCCGCAGCCGCCGAGGCCGCCGCCGCCGCCGCGGGCCCCATCTGCGGGGGCAACACCACCGGCGACCTGCCCCAGGGTGTGGACAGCGAGAACGGCGTGCTGAAGATCGGCACCGTCCAGCCCGTCGGCGGTGCCGCCGTCGTGGCCGGCATCGAGTTGCTCGGCGGCATCAAGATCGCCGTCGAGGAGATCAACGCCAACGGCGGAATCGACGGCTGCATGATCGAGCTCGTCGACTACAACTCCCAGTACGAGGTCGAGGAACTGATCAACCAGACCCGCCGCATGATCGACCGTGACGGCGTGTGGGCGGTCCTGTCCCCCGCCGACAGCCGGGCCCTGCCCGGGACCTTCGACTTCCTGGCCGAGAGCGGAGTGATCATGTGGGCACCCATCTCGCCACCGTTCGAGCCTGAGCGCCAAGAGGTCTACTGGCTGGCGAGCAGCCGCACCGAGCAGGCCCGCATCTGCGTCGACCACTTCGACGACCTGGGCTTCACCAAGGTCGCCACCATCGGCGCCACCAACCCACACGGTGAGGAGGTCGTCGCCGGCGTGGAGATCCAGGCCCCCATCAACGGCATGGAGATCGTGGCCCAGGAGACGGTCGAGTCCGCCTCCGAGATCGTCGGCCCGGCCGTGCTGAACGTCATCGCCAGCGGTGCCGAGGGCATCGTCGCCGGCGTGGACAACATCCAGAACGCGCTGATCCTGCAGATCCTGGCCGAGAACAACAGCGACGCGCTGCTCTGCTCCGATCAGGGCGCAGCGGGGTCCGGTGGCCAGAACGCCGTCGGTCCTGCCGAGGAGGCCGCGGACGGATTCCTGGGCGCCCTGCAGGTGGCCCTGCCCGATACGGACTCCCCGTTGATGAGCCAGTGGCGCGCGCTGCGCAACGCCTACTGCGACTCGATCAGCGACGAGTGCCGGGCACCCAACTTCAGCGAGCAGACCTACCTGCACTCCATCACTTTCTTCGAGGTGATCGACCGCCTCGAGGGTGATCTGAGCTGGGACAACTTCCACGCCGTGGCCGAGAGCCTCTGGGCCAACCCCATCGAGACGGGTGCCATGCCGCCGATCTCCTGCGGCCCGCGGGCTGACGGCGGACACGCCTGCGCCTCCGGTGCGGGTCTGTCGGAGTACGACTACGAGACACAGACCTGGACTCAGATCAGAGAGTTCCAGGCACCGAAGTCATAGATCTGAGCCGGAATTCCCCCCAATTCCGGCTCGACTCAGCGGCGAGCCGCCGTGCGAAACCAGGAGCATCCCCCCGCTCCTCGCACGGCGGTTCGCCGCCTACACTCTCCCGGCTAGCCAAGACTCCCCGAGCGGACCGGCTCGCGGATAGCTCAGGAATCACCAGTGCAGGTACTGCAGCAGATCATCGCGGGACTCGAGGACGGCAGCGTTTTCAGCCTGATCGGCCTCGCCATCGTGGTCATCATGAAGTCCACCGACGTGCCCAACTTCGCCATCGCGCAGATGGGCATCATGTGCGCCTACCTGGGCTGGTTCCTGTCGGCCGATCCCGGCGACGGGGGTGTCGGCTGGCCCTTCTGGCTGGCCATCATCATCGCCCTGCTCTTCGCCGGCGTCTTCGGTGCGGCGACGCAGTTCCTGCTCATCCGTCCGCTCGTGGGGCTCTCGAACCGGCCGTTGGCCTACGCCGCCGCCGCCGTCATGACCTACCTGGCCATCGACTTCATGCACCGCGAGGGGCTGCCCAGCTTCCTGGACTGGTTCCCCACCCCCGACGGCGGCTGGTCGTGGGGAGCGGCCGTCCCACTCGGCATCCTGGCCGGAGCGCTGACGCTGCTGGCGGCCCGCGCCTGGGTCAAGCCGCTGGCCAAGGTGGACCACTTCCCGCTGCTGCTGCTGACCATCGGCATGACGTGGGCCCTGCTGTCGGGCAACCAACTCCTCTGGGGAGTCCAGGCGCGCGCCTTCGACGCCCCGTGGGACGACAAGACGCCCCTGAAGCTCACCAACCCCGACGGGTCGGTGCGCCTCATCGTCGGCGCGGACGAGGTCGTCGCCATCGGAACGGGCCTGGCCATCGCCATCACCGTCGGCATCTTCTTCAAGTCGAAGTGGGGCGTGCGCATGCGGGCCATCGCCGAGGACGGCACCACCGCCCGCCTGCTGGGGATCAACAGCGGGCGCATCTCGCTGTTGGCCTGGGCAATGGGTGTCGCCATCGGCGCCATCGCGCTCATCCTGCGCACCACGTCGGCGGTGCTGGACGTCTCCACCGCCAACGTCATCATCCTGAAGGGCTTCATCGCCGCGGTGCTGGGCGGGTTCACCTCGCTGCTGGGCACCTTCGCCGGGGGCATGGTCATCGGCGTCGGGGAGAGCCTCGTCGGCGGGCAGATCTCCACCAGCGTGCAGGCCGCGGTGGCGCTGATGGTGGTCGTCGTCGTGCTGCTGGTGGTGCCGGGCGGTCTGACGCGTGAGAAGTCGGCGCGCGAGGTCTGAGCCATGAGCGAGACCGGCACCACCCCACCCCGCCCGCTGTACAAGCCCCGCGCCAAGGGGATCCTGGGCTACAGCGAGCCGGCCGCGGTGGCGCTGCTGTTCGGCGTCGCCGCTCTGCTGCCGCACCTCCCCTACGGAGG
>JAPPKQ010000167.1 GCA_028819945.1 bacterium
GCTGAAGCTCATCTGCGGCACCGACACCTTGGGCGTGGGGGTCAACGTGCCGATCCGCACGGTGCTGTTCACGCAACTCTGCAAGTACGACGGGCAGCGCACCCGGCTCCTCAACGCCCGCGAGTTCCACCAGATCGCCGGGCGGGCGGGTCGGGCCGGCTTCGACGAGCGGGGCTACGTGCGAGTGCAGGCGCCGGCCCACTGGATCGACAACCGCATCGCGGAGGCGAAGGCCGCGTCCGACCCCAAGGCCAAGCGGAAGCTCACCAAGCGCCGGCCGCCGGAGCGAAACTACGCGCACTGGAACGAGGAGACCTTCGAGCGCCTGGTGGCCGCCGAACCCGAACCGCTCACCTCCAGCTTCGAGGTGAGCCATCAGATGGTGATGCACGTGCTGGACCGGCCGGGCGACGGCTGCGCCGACCTGCGGCGGCTGCTGGTGGAGAACCACGAGACCCGCCGGCGCCAGCGGCGGCACATCCGCCGGGCGGTGGCCATCTACCGCTCGCTGATCGACGCCGGCGTGGTGGAGGTGCTGGAGAGGCCCGACGAGTGGGGGCGGCGCGTCCGGGTGACGGTGGACCTGCAGGACAGCTTCGCCCTGCATCAGCCGCTGTCGCTGTTCGCGGTGGAGGCGCTGGGGGTTCTGGATGCGGCCGAGTCCGACTACCCGCTGGATGTGCTGTCGGTGATCGAATCGGTCCTGGAGAACCCGGGACCTGTCATAGCGGCCCAGGTCGAGCGTCTGCGGACCGACCTCCTCGGAGAGTTGAAGGCGCAGGGGGTGCCCTACGAGGAACGGATGGAACGGCTCGCCGACGTCGAGCACCCCAAGCCCCTGCGGGAGTTCCTGTACGGCGCGTTCGACATCTTCCGCCGGCACCACCCATGGGTGGAGGGCGACAACGTGCGCCCCAAGTCCGTCGCCAGGGAGATGCACGAGCGGGCAATGACCTTCGGCGAGTACGTCAACCACTACGGCCTGAAGCGATCCGAAGGCCTGCTGCTCCGCTACCTCAGCGACGCCTACCGGGCGCTCGTGCAGAACGTCCCGGCCGAGCGTCGCACCCCGGAACTGGACGAGTTGACCGGCTGGCTCGGCGCACTCGTGCGCGGTGTGGACTCGAGTCTCCTCGACGAGTGGGAGAGGCTCACGGCGGTGGCCGCCGAGGCAGGGGCGGCCGACGAGGCAGGGGCGGCCGACGAGGGGGTGCCGCTCAGGCGTTGAGCAGCAGGAAGATACCGGTGACCGTGAAGGCCAGCATCATCACCAGCAGCCCGTACTGGGATCGCAGCGCAATCCGCGGCGAGAAGCGGGCCACCGCCTTGTCGTGCGCCAAGACGACGCCCGCCAAGTGGCCGACCACCGTCGTGATGGCCTGGACGAGGGCGATCGCCCCGGTGGAGATCAGCAGGTAGTTCACGTCGAAGTGGGCCGTGCCGAACAGATCGGCGGTTCCGCCGAAGGGGCGGGACAGCAGGGCCAGGAAGTTCTGCCCCTCGAAGACCACCAGGGAGAAGTAGTGACCCACGTGGTAGGCGAAGGCGATCGGCACGATGGAGGGGGCGAAGTCGGTCAGCATCCGGCGTAGCGGCGTGCGGCTCATCGCGGCGCCGGCCGCCATCGCCGCGATGTACAGAATCACGAAGTCGGCCGCGAACTGCAGGAGTCCGAAGGCCCCGAATCCAACCGTCTCCCAGCCGATGCGGGGACCCAGGAGGCCGCCCCACCACTCGGTGCGGGAGATGCCGTCGAAGCTGGTCGTGCCGGGCATCAGCAGCAGTACGATGGTGTGCGGCAGGGTCATGCGCAGGCGCGCCAGACCCACGATCGGGGGACGAACGGCCAGGCGTCCCCGCCCGTCCCCGCAGAGGATCCCCATGGTGCCGATGTGCCGGAAGATCACGCCGAACCCCTCACTCTGCCGGAGCCACTCCCTGCCCCACAGCGACGCCCCGGCCAGCATGATCCCCGAGTAGACGGCGATCGCGATGCCGAGCAGGCGGGTCTCGGGCGGGTTCGGGTGCACGAGTTCGAGGGCGGCGAAGCAGAGCACGGCCACGACCCCCAACCAGCCGCTGCGCACGGGATCGGGGCGCCAGAGTCTGTGGGCCGGCAGATGGCCGAAGAAGCGTCGACGCACCGCCGCGCCCGCCAGAGCCAGCGTCTCCCAGGGGCTGAGGAAGCGCCACGCGTCGCCGAAGACGGCCGACAGGAACAGCAGACCAACCCAGAACCCCACGTAGACCGCAACCGGGGCGATCGTTGCGTAGGCCCCGAGGTCGCCGGCCAGGGATGCCCAGAGCACGACGGCGAACATCGCCAGGCCGAACAGCCGCAGCACGACAGCCAGGAGCCGCGCAGCCGGCTGCGTTGCGGCAGGCAGTGGTCGCGGCCGGAAGCGGCCCTCGAGGCGGGGCTTCGGCCAGAAGCTGCCGAGCAGCAGGAACGAGATGACGAGCGCCGCGCCCGCCACGTAGGCGAACATCCACACGGGGATCGGCAGGTCGCCGCGCACGCCGATCCCGTGCGCCAGCACCCCTGCGGAACTCACCCCGGCCTCCTAGGAGACCTGCAGCTGGAAGAGTTCGCGGTGTGAGGGGTGGAGTTCGGCCTCCCAGACACCGGGGAGCCTGGCCTCGAACGTCAGCGTGACCTCGGCGCCCGGTTCGAGTTGCAGATACAGGTCGTACCCGTGGAGGTGGACCTCCTCGGCCACGTCGGAGGCGACTCGCACCTCCACCGTGTCGCCGAGGGAGACCTCGTAGCGGCGCTCGGCCTCGATCCGGCCATCCACCAGCGTGATGCGGATCGTCACGTCCGCCGCCGGTTCGGTGGTCGTGGTCGGCGGCGGCGCCTCAGTGGTGCTCGTGGTCGTGGTC
>JAPPKQ010000112.1 GCA_028819945.1 bacterium
TGGCCGCCCAGGCCGGCCTCCTGGGTCCCGGCAGCACCTATCTGGTGGACACCTACGACGTCGCCGACGGTGTGCAGCGGGCGGTGGAGGTGGCCGGCCCCGGTATGGGTGCCCTGCGCATCGACTCCGGAGACCTGGCCGCCTCGGCGTCGGCGGTGCGCCGCCAGCTCGACGAACTCGGCGCTCACCGGACCCGCATCATCCTGTCGGGCGACCTGGACGAGCACGACATCGCCGCGCTGGCCGATGTACCCGCTGACGGGTACCTCGTGGGCACCGAACTGGTGGCCGGCGCCGGCGCGCCGACTGCGGGGCTGGTCTACAAGCTCGTGGAGATCGACGGGCGACCGGTGCGCAAGCGATCCCTGGCCAAGTCCTGGCGTCCGGGCACCAAGCGCGCCTTCCGCCTGCTCGACGGTGCAGGCACGGCGACGGTGGAGTTGCTGCTGGAACCCGGCGCGCCGGTGCCTCCGGGCGCGCTGGCCCTCCAGACCGATCTGGTGCTTGGCGGTCGGACCGCATCCCCGGCGGCGACCGATCCCGCCGACAGCACGCGGGAGGCCCGCAACTATCATCGCGAGGCGCTCACCCGGCTCGGTTCCGAGGCGTTCGGCCTGAGCCCCGGCGAGCCCTGGTTGCCCATCGAGCCCGCACTGGAGGACACCTGAAGCAGACCGGCGGCGAGGACGACCGGGCGCCCCGCGCCCTGGTGATCGTGGACGTGCAGAACGATTTCTGCGACGTTCCCGGCGCTTCCCTGCCCGTGTCCGGCGGCGCCGCCCTGGCCGGGCGCATCAGCGACCACATGCGCCGGTCGGCCGGTCTGTACGCGGCCTCGGTGGCCACCCGCGACTGGCACATCGATCCCGGCGACCACTTCTCGTCGGTGCCCGACTACGCGGGGACCTGGCCCCCGCACTGCCGTGCCGGGAGCAGCGGCGCCGACTTCCACCCGGACCTGGAGACCGAGCCGCTGGCGGAGATCTTCTCCAAGGGCCAGTTCTCGGCGAGCTACACCGGGTTCGACGGTGTCGCCGGCGACGGGGTCACGCTGGAGGACTGGCTGCGGTCCCGCGGGCTGGAGGCGCTCGACATCGCGGGGATCGCCACTGACTACTGCGTTCGCGCCACGGTGCTGGACGCCGCCCGGTTGGGATTCTCCACCCGGGTCCTGGCGGATCTCTGCGCGGGCACAGCGCCCGAGACCACCCGAGCGGCGCTGGAGGAGATGGCCGCCGTGGCCGAGGTGGTGCTGCAGCCGGCGAACTGAGGCCCCGCCCGCCGGCGCTCCTGCTAGCGGATGGCCCGCGCCGCCGCGCGGAAGGACAGCAGTTCGGTGAGGCCGGTGAGCGTCTCGGCCAGGGCGGTCACGGGGTCCTCCTGGCGCGGCGTCTCGGCGGCGTTGCGCAGGCGGATCTCCTTGACGGAGAACCGCAGGCGGTGCTCCACCATGCTCATGAGCAGCGTCGGATGGCTGCTGGCGGGCGGAACGTGGTCGATGACCTCCTGCAGCGCCTCGGCGTCGTAGAGCCGCACCGGCGACCCCATGTCGTTGCGCCGGATCCCGAACGCCAGGCCGACCAGCGGGCGCAGCGCCCGCCCGGCGAGGGCGCGCCGATCCCCGATCACGACTCGGGCCCCGCCCTCGTAGCCGTCCAGCAGGCGAGCCACGTCGCCGTAGCCCAGCCGAACCTCGCCGCCGATCAGCAGCACCAGGTCGGGACCGCTCACGAGCGCCAGCGTGCAGGCCTTGCGGGCATCGAATTGCCGCGCGCTCGGTGGCGCCAGGATGGTGTGCTCCCGGGCGAGCCCGGCGAGCGCCTTCTCCAGCATGGAGGCGTCCCCGGCGGAGGGGCGCATCAGCACCGCCGTGACGTTGCGGCGGGCCGGGGGAGAGCTCACGTGCAGCGACGCTAGCGGTTCGGTCGGCTCAGGACTCCTCCGGTACCGCCGTGGCGGGCGAGCCGGGATGCTCCGAGCCCGTCAGGTAGATCGCGGCGGTGGCGAAGATGACGATCGCGGTGGTGACGAGATGGGCCAGGAAGCCGCTGCCGAGGCCGTAGTCCACGATGACCCGCAGACCGTTGTCGAGGTCCTGGCTGTAGTCGAGCGAGTAGTCGACAGCCAGAGCGGCGGCGATGTCCGCCACGAAGTAGACCACGAACCCGCTCAGGAACGCAGCGGCGAGCTGGCGGCGCAGCCACCAGACGGCGAGGGGAGCGGCGAGGGCGAAGATCACCCAGGCGGCCAGTTCGGGGATGAACTGGGCGCCCTCGAGGCGGGCGACCAGACCCCGGTGGAGGATCTCCGGCGGCAGCGGCTCGCTGAGGGCGTTGCCGGACTCGTTGACGGGCGCCCGCCGGATGCTGATGACGTACGTGGGCAGGAACCGCGCCGCGATCCAGCCGGTGCTCACGGCGGCGGCGCCGAGCACGAGCCAGGGGCTGTGCGGCCGCCCGTCGGGGCGGCAACCCCCGGAGCACTCGTCACTGACGAGGAGGCCGGCGAAGCCGGCCGCCCCGAGCTGCACGACGTAGGAGGCCAGTCCCAGCCAGAATCCGGGGCCCGGGTGGGCGTCGTTGTAGGTGAACATGCCGAAGCTGTTCTCGGCGAGGGCGTAGAACATGCCGGCGGTGAGGCCGCAGATGGCGATCGCGCCGGCCGTGCGGTGGCCGGGGCGCCACACGCAGAACAACATCATGGCGAAGGCGCCGAGCATGATGCAGTTGAACCACAGGTTCACCGGGTCGTGCACCAGCAGACCGGTCTCGTCGTCCCAGCGGAAGTACAGCGACAGGATCCACAGGGCGACCGCGGCGCCGCCGAGTTGGAGCACGCCGAGGAGTCGTCGCTGGGACGGGTCCCCGGCGGCGTAGAAC
>JAPPKQ010000333.1 GCA_028819945.1 bacterium
GTAGGCGCCCTCGTCGACGGTTCGCAGGAACGATCGCAGCCCCAGCCGCCCGATGGCTCCGAGGCGCAGGGGGTCGATGCGACCCACCTCGTTGCAGATCGCCTCGTCGTAGACCGCCCACACCACCTCGGCCACGACGAGGTGCACTTCACCGAACGGCAGATCCGGTGTGCCGAGGTCGACGACCTGCCGCACCTCGCACTCCAGGCGGGCGAGAGCCTCGCCGATGGCCGGCGAGCTCACCTTCGTGGCGGGCACCGGGGTCCAGCCCGTCAACTCGAACTCGTCGGAGTCCGCCGGACCTTCGATGGCGACAACCTCGATCTGGTCACCGAAAACCTCGGTGGTGACGTTCACCACGAAATCCCCCGAGGCCATGGCGTTCTGGTAGGTGTGCTTCAGCCCTCCGTCCTCCCGCAGCCCCATCGTGACGCCGATCAGCATCGGATCGCCGGTGATGGGCAGGTAGTAGCTCATCGGGGCGATGTTGGCGATGCCTTCCGGGCTGCGAGTGGACACCATGGCGATGGGGCGGGGCACCACGAGTTGCGACAGCAGGAACTGGCAATCCATCGGGCTGTTCTCAGCCGGGTCGAAGGTGATCGCGCGATTGGGATTCATCGGACCTCCGGATTGTCGTGGGCGGGATCAGCTCATCCCGCCGGACAACGGTATGGCGAAAGCTGCCGGCGGGTGGTCTGCCGCCGGCAGTTCAGTCGGCGGGGATGGCGTCGTAGGCCGAAAAGTCGGGGTCCACGACGGTGTGGATGCCCAGACCGGTCACCACCCGGTTGACGTAGTTGAGGTGGGCGCAGTGGGCGTTGGCGTCCACGATGGCGAGGTCGTCGAAGCCGGCCGCGCGCAGTGCCGCCACGTCGGCCTCGCCTATCTTGCCCGGACGGGTCGTGAGGTCGATGGTGTAGCGGACCAGGGCGGCCTCGGGTCCGGGCAGGGACTCGGCCGCTCGGACCGGATCGGAGGCCAACAGGCTGATCTCCTCGTCGCTGAAGCCGTCGGCGCGCAGCTTGACGGTGACCTGACTCATGCAGTGGACCGTGCCGTTGAGCGCCGAGGTCACGAAGCCGATGAGGTTGCGCTGTCGCGAGGTCAGCGCCGAAGGGCAGCGCTCGGTGGCGGCGTAGAGCTCCAGGCGGGCGGCGACCAGCCGGGGGTACAGCGACCCCGCCAGGGTCATCTCGGTGACCTCGCCGAGCGACTCGCGCTGGCGGTCGTAGTGGCGGCGCAACTCGTCGCCGGCCTGTTCGTAGGGCACGGTGCGGATCCACATGTCGCCATGTTCGCGCAAGCAGCCGGCCGGGTTGGCAGCCACAGCTAGGGTCGTCGGATCGGGTGGGCCGGGCGACCGGAGGACACATGGCACTGCTCCCCTTCGTGGACAGCCACGTCCACTTCTACGACCTGCAGCTGCCCGACGTCCGCTACGCCGGGATGGAGCCGGGGGTGACCCATCCGGTCTTCGGCTCGGTGGCGCCCGTCCAGGCACAGCGCTACTGGGCCGACGACTACATCGCTGAGACCCGCTTCGCCAACGTCGTCAAGTCGATCCACGTGAACGTGGCGGTGCGGACGCCCGATCCCGTGGCGGAGACGAGATGGCTGCAGGCCTTCGCCGACCGGCTCGGTCACCCGCACGGGATCGTTGCCGAAGTGAACCTGCTGCGCCCCGACGCCGCGGCCGTCATCGAGCGACATCTCGAGTACGCCAACCTGCGCGGGGTGCGTGACCTCGGTCCCGAGACTGAGGGCTACCTGCACCATCCGGCCTGGCAGCGGGGGTTCGCGCTGCTGTGGCGCTACGACCTCGTGGCGTGCGTGGATGCCACCTGGGAGAACTTCGGCGCCGTGCGGGCGCTGGCCGAGCGCTCGCCGGAACTGACCATCTCTCTGGACCACTGCGGGTTCCCGAGAGCGCGCACACCGGAGTACTTCCGGGACTGGCGGGAGGCGCTGGTCGACTTGGCGGGCGCCCCCAACGTCGTGGTGAAGATCTCCGGGCTGGGGATGGGGGACACCCGCTGGACCGTCGACTCCATCCGTCCGTGGGTTCTCTCCTGCATCGAGGCGTTCGGCACCGGTCGCAGCTTCTTCGGCACCAACTGGCCTGTCGATCGGCTGTTCTCGAGTTACCCCGATGTGATCGACGCCTACGCCGAGATCGTTGCCGAGTTCCCGCCTCACGAGCAGGAGTCCATGTTCAGCCGCAACGCCGAGCGGATCTTCCAGGTCTGAGCCCCACCTCGACCGTGCCCGGCGAGTCTCGAAACGGTGGGTCGCCCGGTCGACCCCACGACCGTCCGGCCGGCGGTCCACAGCTCCCGGGGCGACACCGCTGTGGAAGAACTAGTGTGCCCTCCGTCACAGAACGGTGGCCGGCCGCAGCGCGCCGCTCTCAGAGTCGGCTCGGGGGTCCTGCACTCGTTACACCTGTGAGCGTTGTTGACAGGTCATCGCACGATCCAAGGGGGATGAAGATGACGAGGAAGAACTATTGGAAGCGACTCCTGGCGATCGGGGTCGTGCTCTCCCTGATCCTGGCGGCGTGCGCCGCCGAGGACACGGGCGAGACGGACGCCGCTCGCGCCGAGGCGGCGGCAGCCCAGGCGGCCGCCGATGCGGCTGAGGCGGCTGCTGCGGCCGCGGAGGCCGAGGCCGAGCAGGCCAGGGCGGAGGCCGAACTGGCTGCGGCGCAGGCCGCAGAGGACGAGGCCGCCGTTGCCGCCGCCGAGGCGGCGCTCGCCGAAGCCGAGGCGCAGGCTGCGGCCACCGCCGGTGCGGCTGAGGCGGCTGCTGCGGCCGCGGAGGCCGAGGCCGCCGAGGCCGTCGCCGAGGCGGAACTGGCCGCAGCC
>JAPPKQ010000116.1 GCA_028819945.1 bacterium
CCAGGCCCCGGCAAGCCCCAACTGACCTGCACCGTCGAACTGGCCAGATAACACATCCCACGCCGACCCGACCCCCCAACTCGGGGCCGAGGGCGCACCTCGCAGGCGGTCGGCGGAGCGGATAGCGTCGGGGTGCCCTGCGGGTGTAGTTCAATGGTAGAACATCAGCTTCCCAAGCTGAATACGGGGGTTCGATTCCCCTCACCCGCTCGCACACGTGAAGAACGGCCACCGTCGGCGTCGGTGGCCGTTCTCCGTTGGGGGGCAGTGGGGCGAAGCTGCGATTACGCGGCCGCTGTCGGCGGAGACCACGAACCCGTCTTGGCGCGCCACGCTCCTCCTTCGCCGTGACCCAGGCGGTTCGCCCGGTCGCCGCCGGCCGACCAGCGGTGGCCGCCCTGATGCGCGGCGCCCGTCGCGTCGCGGCTGCAGACGCTCGAATCGGCCTCGCTGCCCGGTTGGTCGCCGTTGACCCGGGCCGTGATGTGCGCCTCCAGGGCGGTGACACAGGCCTCCCGGTCGGCTGCGTCGAGCCGGCCGTTCTCGATCGCGGTGTCGATGCGGGCGACCGCCGGCTCCACGAGCATGTCCACCACCGCGCCGGCTCCCACGCCGCCGGCCTCGGCCAGCTCGGCGAGGGTCTCACCGGCCCGTAGCCTCGCTCGGAGATCGGACGAGCTCAATCCCAGCAACTCAGCCAGATCGCCGCCGACGTACCCGCCGACACCCGGACCGCCCCAACGCCCACCGTGTTGCCACTTGAACCCATCGGAGGGCGCCGCCCGTCGGGCCGAGAGCAGAGCCTCCACGACGGCGTCACGCTGCTCGACGGTGATCGTGCCTGCGGTCACCAGCGGCTCCAACACCGCGTCCAGTCGCTCCGTCACCGCCTCCTCGACGGTTCCCTTCTCGGCGGCGGGCTGATCCTGGTCGCCTTCCTCGTCGGTGCCATCTGCGTCGGTCTGTGCGACGGCCGGAAGGGTGAGTGCCAGAATCCCCGCGATCAGCGCGCAGACCAGCGAGACCGCCGCCACAATCGTGAATCGTCTGTTCCGGGCATCATGTGACGTTTGTCGACGCTGCGTGTCCAAGGCTGTTCCTCCTGCTGTTCGGACGGCTACGAGGACAGCATGGGAGGTCCGGGTAAGCAGGGCCCGAGGCCTGGACAAGAATCGGCTAAGAATCCGGAACGGGACGGCTCAGCGGGTGAAGTTCAGCAGCAACTCCACGGTGCCGGTGTCCTCCACCGAGAGCACGATCGGAGCACGGGGAGGACTGATTCCGTAGTCCTCGAAGCGGATCTCGAAGGTTCCCCCGACGATCACGACCCCCTCGATCCAGGTGGCCTCCAGCGAGACCGTCACCGGGCGGCTGACGCCATGAATCTCGAATGCGCCGGCGACACTCGTCGTCACCGACTCACCGGCGGCGGGCAGCGCTTCGAACGTGACCGGCTCGATCAGTTCGAATCGGGCCGCCGGGAACTGCTGCGTGTCGAGCGCCCGCCGTACGAGACCGTCTCGCTGCGGTCGGTCGCTCACCACCGTCGTCAGGTCGACCTCCACGGTGGCCGCCACCACCGTCGTCCCGGAGATCTCCAGCGTTCCCGACACGGCCGGAGTTCGCCCCACGGCGTCGGTGGCGCCAATCCCCGAGAGCTCCTCCCCCACCCGGTAGCCGGCCCAGGAACTGGTGTAGTCCTCGTAGCTGCCGAGGGAAACGTCAACCGACCAGACCCCGTCGAGGTTCACCGCGGCACCGCTCTCGGGCGCTTCCGCAGCGGGAGCCTCCGCCTCCGCTGCCGGCGCCGGCGGGGGCTCGGCCGGCGGTGGCACAGGCTCCGGCGGGGGGGAGGGATCCGCGGCAGACGCCGGGGCGGGTGCGGGCTCAGCAGGCGCCGGAGCCGGCGGATCAGCAGCGGCGCTCGGCGTTGCGGGCGGTGGCTCGGCGGGGGGTTGCTCAGGGGGCGGTGGCTCGGGGGCCACCGGCACGGTCGTGGCCGTCAGTGCCTCGCTTCGCTCCAGCACCGAGGGTGGCGGCGGGGCGTCTCCGCGCCACACGAGGATCCACACCAGCACGATCGCCACAACCACGCCCACGACAGCGGTCGCCGCGAGGGTCAGGATCCTGCGGCGCCGAGTCCATCTGCCGAAGCGTTCGCGGATCATGAAAATCGACTCCCGCCGCAAGGGTAGGCGGAGCGGCCGGCGCATTCGACGGCGGTGGACAAGAAACGCCTAAGAATGTCCGGTGCCCAATCCCGCCACGCGGGCCGATCCCACTACGGTCGCAGCAGCCATGCCCCGCTCCAGCATCCTCGTCGCCGAGGACGATCCCGCCATCGGCAACGCCCTGCAGCGGGCGCTGACCCACGCGGGCTACCAGGCGCGTCGCGCCAGTGACGGTGCACAGGCGCTGGAAATGCTGGCAGAACGGCCGGCAGACCTCGTCGTCCTGGACGTGTCCATGCCCCGTGTGGACGGTCTCGAGGTTTGCCGGCACCTCCGCCATGGCGGTGACCGGACGCCGATACTCATGCTGACCGCACGTCACACCGTCGGCGACCGGGTGGAGGGCCTGGATGCCGGCGCGGACGATTACCTGGTGAAGCCGTTCTCGCTCGACGAGTTGCTCGCCCGCATCAGGGCACTGCTGCGGCGCACGAGCGTGACAGGGGACGGGGAGCCCGGCGCCGGCCGTGACGTCCTGCATGTCGCTGACCTCGAGTTGGACCGGGCCGGGCGCACAGCACGCCGCGGCGGGCGGGCCATCGACCTCACGAAGACCGAGTTCGACCTCCTGGAACTGCTGATGCACAACCAGGGGATCGTGTTGAGCCGCGAC
>JAPPKQ010000138.1 GCA_028819945.1 bacterium
GGTCTCCCCCGCGCCGAACGCGGCCGGGTCGGTGGGATCGTCGGTGAGAGTGAAGCCCGGGGCGGCGACGGTCTCTCCCAAACGGTCCGCGAACAGCGAGCGGCGCTTCAGCACCGCCTCGCCCGACAGGGTGGAGCCGACGATTCCCAGGAATTGCGCCGTCACCCAGGGATCGAAGACCACGGTGGTCCGCCGGGTCGCAGGCTTGCCCGCACCCAGCAGCCGCACGGCGCGCTCGACGGCGTCGGCAGCGGCCTGCTGCAGGTCCAGATCCTCGACGCTCCGGCCGACGCTGAATCCGAAACCGGTCTGGGTCTCATCGCCGTCGGCGGCCAGCGAGTACACCGACAGGTAGCAACTGGAGTCCCTGCCGATCGAGCGGATGCCCGTGGAGGTGACCACCGCGCCCACCGAGAGGGAGTCCACGTAGTCCGCCGACTCCACCCCGCAGATGCGGCGGTCGCCGTCCCGGGTGGCGCGCTCGAGCTCCAGTGCCATCCGGATCTTGGTCTCGGGATCGACGGCCGCCAGCTCGGGGCGGTACAGGTCCATCTCGGGAACCGCCACACCGTCGGGCTCGGCCAGCCCCTGGAACTCGTCGGGGGTCCCGAAGGCGGCGTTGTCGCGGGCGGCCGCCAACGTCTCGGCCACGACCGCCTCGTCGTGGCTGCCGGCGTGCGCGAAACCCTGCCGCCGGTCGATGACCACCCTGATGCCCACGCCGTGGGCGGTGGCCGAGGCGAAGGACTCGATGTCGCCCTCCCAGGCCCGGACCTCGGTCTCGGCGGAATGGACGAGGACCACCTCGATCTGCTCGCCCGGAGCGGCCTGCGCCACCACCCGGTCGCCGAGGGAGGCGAGTGCCTCGCCACCCAGATCGTCGTCGTGCACGGCGCGGGCCCGGCGGCGTGCGGTGCAGCCGGCGGTCTCAGGCGGCGGTGCCGCCGACGGTGAGGCGCTGGACCCGCAGCGTCGGGGTCCCGTCGCCCACGGGCACGCCCTGGCCGTCCTTGCCGCAGGTGCCCGGCGACCCCATGGCGAAGTCGTTGCCCAAAGCGTCGATCAACGTCAGCACCTCGGGGCCGTTGCCGATGAGGTTGCCGTCGCGGATGGGAGCGGTCAGGAGCCCGTCCTCGATGAGGTAGGCCTCGGTCATGCCGAACACGAAATCGCCGGTGGCGGTGTTCACCTGTCCCCCGCCGAGGTGCGCCACGTAGACGCCGTTCGGGGTGTCGGCCACGATGTCGTCGGGCTCGCTGTCGCCGTTGGCGATGTAGGTGTTGGTCATGCGCACCATCGGCAGGTGCTGGTAGCTCTCCCTGCGGCCGTTGCCCGAGGAGGCGGGACGGTCGGCCCGGTCGGCCCGCAGGCGGTCCCACATGTAGTCCATCAGCACACCGTCGGCGATGAGCACGTTGCGCTGGGCGGGCCGTCCCTCGTCGTCGATGGCGTAGCAGCCCCACTCGGTGCCCATAGTGCCGTCGTCGATGAGGGTCACCATGGGGTTCGCCACCCGCTCGCCGATCCGCCCGGCGAACACCGAGGCCTCCTTGGCGATGAGGTCCGCCTCCAGGCCGTGCCCGCAGGCCTCGTGGAACAGCACTCCCCCGCCGCCGGGGCCGATGACCACCGGCACGGCCCCGCTCGGCGCGGGCCGGGCCTGAAGCTTGCGCAGCGCACGCCGGGCTGCGGTGCGTGCCAGGTCGGTGACATCGACGGTGTCGAACAACTCGAATCCGATGGTGCGACCCACCGACTCCCGGCCGGTCTGCATGCCGGTGTCGCCCACCGCCACCGCCGACACCGAGAAAAGCGTCTTGACCTGCTCGTCGGTCGCCAGCAATCCGTCGCTGTTGGCCACGAGGATCGAGCGGTGGCTGTCGCCGTACAGGCACGCCACCTGCGAGATGGCCGAGCCCTCGGCGCGGGCCGCCTCGTCGGCGGCCTGCAGCAGCGCAACCTTGCGCGTCTTGGCGACAGCGTCGGGGGCGACGCTCACCTCGTTCGGGGCCGGGGCCTCCTGGCGGCTGAGCTTGCCCGCCGAGGTCGGCGAACCACCCGCGCGGGCCGCCGCGGCGGCGGTCTGCGCGGCGCTCTGCAGGCCGGCGGGCGTGAGGTCGGCCGTATGGGCGAAACCGACCGACGAACCCGAACGGACACGGATGCCGGCGCCGCTGAGCCGGCCCGAGACCAACTCCTCGACCTTGCCGTCATCGAAGCGGGCCCGCGACGAGCGCCGGTCCTCGACGAACACCTCGGCGAAGTCGCCGCCGGTGCGCAGAGCAGCCCGCAGCGTGGCATCCAGGACATCTGCATCCGGCATGGTGCCTGCCATCGCTGCCTCCCTTGCTGCGGCGTGCCGGAACCGCCGTGCGATCGCGGCTCGAGCGTCACCAAGGGTACCAATCGCCGCTCCCGAACCACGATCGGCCCACAGGATCGGCCCGGCAACCGCGGCGTGCCTTCCGGATCAGCGCGTGACCGGCCGAACAGGGGCCCGTAGGGTAGCGACCGTGGTTCTGGAGCCCGGTGCCCGCGGCAGTGCCCGACGGCTCGTCGGCGAGGCCGACACCGGCGCGTCCGTCGGCTCGAGCGACCTGCCGATCCTCGCCACGCCGATCCTGCTGGCGCTCGGCGAGGCCGCCACCATCAACGCCCTCGCCGGCGCGCTCCCCGGCGGTTCCACCAGCGTCAGCATGCGGGTCCACTTCGACCACGTGCGGCCCATCCCGGTGGGACGACCGGTGTTCGCAACGGCGCTGCTCGAGCGCGTCGAGGGGCGGCGCCTCACCTTCAGCGTCGAGGCGCGCGACGAGGCCGGTGACCTGGTGGGCAG
>JAPPKQ010000330.1 GCA_028819945.1 bacterium
CCCGCCGTCCAGCCGGCGCCGTCCGCGACGGTCACCGTCACCGACCCGTCTTTTTCATCTTCTCCATCGTCCGTCGTGGAAAGAGTCAGGGTGTGGGTCCCCGTCGCCGGGATCGTCACCGTGCGGGTCCCGGCCGTGATTCCGTATTCTCCCTGCGTCGCCACCGTCACGGTCACGTCCAGGTCCGCCGCGGGCGCGGGGCTCGCCGTGAGGACGAACGAAGCGCTCCCGCCCTCCGTCACCGCGCTGCCGGCGGAAACCGTCACCGCCGGATCGTCCGAACCGTCCTCCAGCGACTCCAGGTGCTTCAGGTACACCGAGGCCGCATGGAACGTGCTCTCGGGCCACTTCGCCGCGTTCGCGTGGATCTCCGACGCCGGCATCGGCGACACCCCCGTGCCCGTGTCGTGCCCGATCGCCTCCAGCACCCGGTTCCACTTGGCCCGGTGGTGGGCGTTCCCGCCGCCCTTCGCCCAGGCGTCCGTCGGATGGTCCCGCGCCTCCACGATGCGGTCCACCACCGCCTGGAAATCCGTCCAGTCCGGACCGGACGCCTCGTCGTCGTCCTGGACGGAGACCGTTCCCGTGGCGGAGGTCCCCACCGTGTAGCCCGTGCCGTCCGTCACCGTCACGCCCACCTCCCCGTCTTTTTCATCTTCTCCATCGTCGGTCGTGGAAAGGGTGAGGGTGTGGGTCCCCGAGGTCGGGATCGTCACCGTGCGGGTCCCGGCCGTGATTCCGTAGTCCCCCGCCGTGGCCACCGTCACGGTCACGTCCAGGTCCGACGCGGGCGCCGGCGTCGCCGTGAAGACGAAGGAAACGTCGCCCCCCTCCGTCACCGCGCTTCCCGCCGCCACCGTCACCTCGGGCTCCGGCGGCGTCGCGCCCCCGGCATGGCCGGCCAGGTGCGCCACGTCCAGCCACATCGCCGCCAGCGCGGCCTTGCCCCGGGCGGTCTCGACCGCCGCCTGCGCCTCGGCCTCCGCCCCGGTCAGCGCCGAAAGCCCGTCCGGCGGCGCCTCGCCCCGCACCAGCGCCAGCGCCCGGCGGCACAGGTCCGCCAGCGCCGTGTCCCCGTCCGCCGCCGCCCGGTCCCGCTCCGCCTCCAGCAGGCTCCCGAGATCGTCCGTGTCGTGGTTCAGGATCGTCACCGTCATCCGGCCGGGGTCGGCCACCGCGCGGCCGCCCCCCGCCGCAAGGCGCAGCACGATCGTCTCGCCGCTGTCCTCGATGCTGTCGTCGACGATCGTCACCGGAATGGTCGCGCTGGTGGCGCCCGCCGAAACCGAAACGCTGCCGCTCTTGCCGCTCAGGCCCGGGATCGTGTAGTCGGCCCCCGGCGTCGCCGTGCCTTCCACGGTGAAGCCCAGGGCGAAGGCAGTCGCCGCCGCGGGGGCGATGTTCACCCCGAGGTTCACCGTCCCGGCGGCGGACTCCCGCACCTTCAGCGAGCGCCGGGCGAAGGACAGCCCCGCCGGCGCGTCCACCGTCCTCCACACAAAGGCCGTCGGGTAGCCCGACACCGCGGCCGTGGCCCCCTCGACATGCACCGGGGTCCCCCTCAACGTCGCCGACGCCCGGGGCAGACGGTAGCCGACCCGGCCGTCGGCCTGCAGCGGCACCTCCACCGTCACCTCCGAGTCCCCGGGGCGCAGCGTCACGTTCCGCTGGGACTTGAAGCCCGGCGCCAGGGGATGGTCGTCGCCGCTCCTCGTGGAGTGCGGGTAGCCGCGGGCGACCTCCTCGGCGGTCTGCGAGGTGATGCTCACAGGGACATAGACGGTCGTGCAGGACCGCTTCCCGTCCTTCGTGCGGACCGTGAGCTTCGCCGTCTCCCCCGCCCTGTAGGACGACCCCCTGTCCCAGGACACCTCGAGCCCCGACGGCGGCACGAACAGCTGATCGCCCCCGTCGGGGACCGAGAGCGGGTTGTCCTCGTCCGCCGGATCGGGCACCAGGGTGGCCGGGTATGACTTGCCGGGTATCCTGCCGCGGCAGACGAAGATCCCCTTGTTCTCGGACGTCCAGTAGGGCGGGTCCTTGATGATGACGTCGACCTGGACGGACGGACTGGGCACCTCGTATCGCGGGCCCTTCACCAGGTAGATCCGGAACAGCTCGTTGTCCTCGACGCCCCGGTCCGCGACGACCGGAATCCGCAGGATCGGGTTCGCGTCGCCCGCCTCGACCCACAGGCGCTTCCTGGGGCTGTAGTCCAGCTTGCCGGCCGTCAGGTTGTCATAGCGGAAATCGAACCACTGACCGCGCGGAAGCGCCCGGGACAGCTTGAACTGGATATCGACGTGCCCCTCGTCCTCGATCGCGACATACGTGCTCTGGGCGAAGTACGCCGTATACGTGGGGCTCTTCACGTCGTCGTCGTCCACGGTCAGTACGTGATTCGTGGAGACGCCGCCGTAGTCCGCCCCCGAGGCGGTGAAATAAACCCGCACACCCGCCTCGTCGTCCGCGTCCGCATCCTCGGCGCCGCGCACCTCCACGGGCTGGGGGACGTCCCAGTCCGACGGGGTGAAGGTCAGCGTGGCCTGGTCCCCGGGCGTGTCCCCGTCGGTGTCCACCCCAAGGTCCGTGCCGGCATGGCCGGATACGGTCACCGTGACGTCGCCCGTCGGCTCGGTGTCCAGCACGACCCCGAGGCGGTCGCTGCCGCCCTCCAGGATGTGGAATGAATTGAAGCCCAGATACTGCCCGAAGAACCCGACGGAGATGCCCCGCGACTGGGCCGCCGCCTCCGGGGCGTGGCCCGTCAGCAGCGGAAGGAGCAGAAGGGAGGCGAGGAGCCCGCGCCGCAGGCGGCGGGCGGAGGGGGGACG
>JAPPKQ010000214.1 GCA_028819945.1 bacterium
CCGCGGGGGCGGCGGGGGCCGCAGCGGACGCGGCAGCAGCCGCCGCCGCGGAGGCTCAAGCCGCCGCCGAGTTGGCCCAAGCCACAGCTTCGGGCAGCGCGGACGCGATCGCCGAAGCCGAAGCGGCGCTGGCTGATGCGCAAGCAGCCGCCGCCGCGGCGAGCGCGCAGGCGGCCGCCGCGCAGGAAGAGGCAGCCGCCGCGCAGGAAGAGGCGGCCGCCGCGCAGGAAGAGGCGGCCGCCGCGCAGGCCGAAGCCGCTTCGGCCCAGCAGGAGGCAGCCGAATTGCAAGCCGCGACGGACGAAGCGGCCGCCGCCGCGGCGTTCATGAGCCCTGGTGCGGGCGTCTCGGTGACGCAGGCGCGTGCCACTTGGACGACGGGCTACATGCAGGCGGCCATCTACAACCAGTTGCTCGAGGAGTTGGGCTACGACGTCAGCGAACCCGCCGACAACGAGTTGACCAACGACATCTTCCACGTGGCGCTCGCCGAGGGCGAGGTGGACTTCTGGGTCAACGGCTGGATCCCCAACCACCTCAACTTCTGGGAGGACGAACTCTCCGACGGCTCCCTGATCGGCGACCACATCGAGTTGGTCGGAACGTCGCTGGCAGCAGCGGGACTCGAGGGCTTCCTGACGAACAAGTCGATTGCCGAGGCGTACGGCATCCAGACGCTGGGGCAGATCAACGACGACCCCGAACTCGTGGCGCTCTACGACACTGCGGACCTCACTCCCGGCGACGGCGTCATCCAGGTCGGATCGTGCCCCGACGGCTGGAACTGCGCCCTGATCGCCGATGACACCTTGGAGTTCAACGGCTGGGACAACCTCGAGGCCGTGCACGCCGGCTACGAGGCCATGTTCGCCGACGCCGTCGCCAACGTCCAGGACGGCAAGCCGTTCATCGCCTACTCGTGGTCACCCAGCGGGTACCTCACCCAGCTGATCCCCGGCGACAACGCCATCTGGGTCTCGGTGGGCACCGCCGACAACGTGTTGGACGGCTCCACAGAGAACGGCTTCGACTTCGATCACCTCCCACCCGCCAGCCTCGGCCCGGAGTTCTGCACCGGCGATCCTTGCTACACGGGCTGGCCGGCAGCCGACATCCGGGTCGTGGCCAACTCGGAGTTCCTGGCCGCCAACCCGGCGGCCCGGTCGCTGTTCGAGAGCGTCAAGATCGCCGTCGTCGACGTGGCGCTGCAGAACGTCCGCTACGACGCCGGCGAGAACACGACCGCCGACGTGAACCACCACGCCGCCCTGTGGATCGAGAACAACCGGGCACAGGTCGACGAGTGGCTGCAGGCCGCGCGCGAGGCCGCCTGAGCCGGAACCCGGCGGGCAGCAGCCCGCTGCACTGAACCGAAACAACGACCGAGGGGCGGGCCGTGAGGCCCGCCCCTCCGCGTCCGGCCGACACGCCTCGAGATCAGGAGGCTGCGGCGACCTCCTCGGCGCGGTGCCAGCGCAGGTAGGCGGCCACGAAGTCGTCGATGTCGCCGTCGAGGACCGCCTCGGGATTGGAGGTGGAGTGCTCGGTGCGCAGGTCCTTCACCATCTGGTACGGGTAGAGCACGTAGGAGCGGATCTGGCTCCCGAAGCCCATCCGCTGGGCGGTGCCGGCGATCTCGGCCACCTCGTCCTCCCGCTTGCGGCGCTCGAGATCCAGGAGCTTGGCGGCCAGCATCTGCATGGCGCGCTCCCGGTTCTGGTGCTGGCTGCGCTGCGCCTGGCTGGACGTGACGAGGCCGGTCGGCAGGTGGGTGATGCGCACCGCCGAGTCGGTGACGTTGACGTGCTGGCCGCCGGCCCCCGAGGAGCGGTAGGTGTCGACCCGCAACTCCGACTCGTCGATCTCCACCTCCTTGGCCATCTCCGGGAAGAAGGGCACGACCTTCACCGATGCGAAGGCCGTCTGGCGCTTGCCCTCCTTGTTGAACGGCGAGATGCGCACCAACCGGTGGATGCCGTGCTCGCTGCGCAGCAGCCCGTAGGCGTGGCGCCCCTTGACGCTGAACTCCGCCGAGGTGATCCCCGCCTCCTTGCCCTCGGTCACCGACTCCACCTCGAAGCTGAAGCCCCGGCGCTCCGCCCAGCGGCCGTACATGCGCAGCAGCATGGAGGCCCAGTCCTGGGAGTCGGTGCCGCCCTCGCCGGACTGGATGCTGCACACGGCGTCGCGCTCGTCGTAGGTGCCGGCCAGCAGCGAGCGCAACTCGAGGGCCTCGAAGTCGACCTGCAGGGAGTCCACGGACTCGGCGATCTCCGCCAGAACCGAGTCGTCGTCGAGCTCGGTGGCCAGTTGCCAGAGGGTGTCGGCGTCCTCGAGACGGGCCTGCAGCCGCTCGAAGCCCTCGATGTCGTCGTTCACCGCCGCCAGTTCCTGAGCGACCCGGCGCGCCCGCTCGGGGGCGTCCCAGAGTTCGGGACGGGACGCCTCGGTCTCCAGGGCCGGCCGCCGGGCGCGCAGGCCGGCGATGCCCAGGTACTGCTCGGACTGCTCCAGGCGCCGGCGCAGTTCGGCCAGATCGTCGCTGAAGTCCTCGTTCACGGGCGCGCCGGGGGGACGGGACGGCGGGCGGGGAACGGGATCGCGTCGCAGCGCACGGGCGGTGAGAGGGTCGCTAGCGACCGCAGCAGAGCTTGTACTTCTTGCCGGAGCCGCACGGGCAGGGCGGGTGGGGGCCGGGCTGCTCAGCCGGGCGGCGCACCAGCGGGGCGGTGCCCGCAGCGGGCTTGCCGGCGGCGCTCGGCGCGGCGGCGCTCTTGGCACCGGCCAGCGGCACGCCGGCAGCCGCGGCGGCCGCCTGGGCCAGCG
>JAPPKQ010000219.1 GCA_028819945.1 bacterium
ATCCAGATGTCCTCGCAGATCGAGATCCCCACCGCCACGCCGGCGATGTCGAACAGTGCCTCGGGTGTGCCCGCGCTGAAGTGGCGCTGCTCGTCGAAGACGCCGTAGTTCGGCAGGTGGGCCTTGCGCTCCACGCCCGCCACGGCGCCGTTGGCGCACACCGCGGCGGCGTTGAACAGCTCTCCCCCCTCGCCGGCGGTGGGCAGTCCCACGACCGCCGCGCAACGCCCGGTGGCCGCGGCGATCTTCTCCAGTGCCGCCTGGCAGTCCAGCGCGAAGCGCGGCTTGGCCAGCAGGTCCTCCGGCGGGTAGCCGCTGACCGCCAACTCCGGGAAGACGGCCACGTCGCCACCCCGCTCGGTCACCTCCGCCAGCGCCGCGAGCATCCGCTCGACGTTGCCGTCGAGGTCGCCGACGGTGAGGTTCAGCTGGCAGATGCCAACCCGCAGCATCACTTCAGGCTAGCGACGGGGCTCCGGGGGCGGCCCCGGAGCCGCTCAGATGGAGTAGTACAGCTCGAACTCCATGGGGTGCGGGCGCAGGCCGACGGTGTCGATCTCCTCCCGCTTGGCCTCGATGTAGGACTCCAGGAGCGACTCGCCGAAGACACCGCCCACCCGCAGGAAGTCGTGATCCTCCTCGAGCGCGTCCAGCGCCCGGCCGAGCGAGCCGGGAACCGTCGCCACACCCGCCAACTCCTCGGGCGACAGCGAGTAGATGTCCTTGTCGAGAGGATCCGGCGGCTCGATGCCGTTGAGCACGCCGTCGAGACCGGCGAGCAGGATCGCGGCGAACGCCAGATAGGGGTTGGCGGAGGGGGCGGGGCACCGGAACTCGATGCGCTTGGCGGCTGGACTCTCCGAGACCAGCGGCACCCGGATCGCCGCGGAGCGGTTCCGCTCGGAGTACACCAGGTTCACCGGCGCCTCGTAGCCCGGGACGAGCCGCTTGTAGGAGTTCACCGTCGGGGCCGCGAACACCAGGATCGCCGGGGCGTGGGCGAGCACGCCCCCTGTGAAGTGGCGCGCCATCTCCGAGAGGCCGGCGTAGTTGTCGCGGTCGTAGAAGAGCGTCTCGCCGTCCTTCCACAGCGACATGTGCACGTGCATCCCCGACCCGTTGTCGCCGTAGATCGGCTTCGGCATGAACGTGACGGTCTTCTGCGCCCGCGCCGCCACGTTCTTGCAGACGTACTTGTAGAGCTGCACCTTGTCGGCCATCGCCAGCAGATGATCGAAACGCATGTCGATCTCGGCCTGCCCGGCGGTGCCGACCTCGTGGTGGTGCAACTCCACCTCCACCCCGCACTGCTCGAGGGTGGCGACCATCTCGGCCCGGAGATCCTGGTGACGGTCGAGGGGCGGCAGGGGGAAGTAGCCCGACTTGTAGCGGATCCTGTGGCCGAGGTTCGGATCGTCACGGGCGTCTAGGGTGTCGCCGCTGGTCCAGATGCCCTCCACCGAACGCACCTCGAAGGCCGCCCCGTAGGGCTCGTTGTGATAGTTCACCCCGTCGAAGATGAAGAACTCGGCCTCGGGTCCGACGTAGCAGGTGTCGGCCACGCCGGTGCCCTGCAGGTAGCGCACCGCCCGCTTGGCCACGACGCGGGGGTCCTTGAAGTACTCGAAGCCGGTCACCGGGTCGTAGACGGTGCACAGCAGGGCGAGCGTCTTGTGCTGGTAGAACGGGTCGATGAAGCCGGTGTCGGCATCGGGGAGCAGGAGCATGTCCGACTGATCGATGCTCTGGAAGCCGGTGATCGAGGAGCCGTCGAAGCCCAGCCCCTCGGCGAACACGTCCTCGGTCAGCTGGTGCGCCGGCAGCGTGTAGTGGTGCTGCGTGCCGGGCACGTCCGTGAACCGCATGTCCACGAACCGGACGTTCTCGGCTGCCAGGCGCGAAACAACTTCAGCGGGGGTCGTCATTGCCGTCCCTCCAGTGGGTCACGGTCGCTTCCGGTGGTCCCCGGCGACCTTGAGTGGAGACTGCCGGGATTCTATGAGATTGCCACCCATCGCGGGTACCGGCTGTGCGGTTCGCGCCATCCGGCGCCACTCAGGATCGCCGGTCGGTGGGCCAGACCGGCGGACAGCCCCTCGCCAGCCAGGTGGCGGCGGCGACCGCCACGAACACCGCATCCGAACCGTTCACCGGCTCGTCATCGCTACCGACGATCCGCACGTCCACCGCAGGCGTCCGCGACGCCGGAACCACCCCGAAGGACCGCACCGTCAGATCCGCCACCGCGCCGGATTCGTCGGTTGCGATGGCCTCGGAGGTCACGAGGCTGTAGGCCATGTGCGCGGCGCCGATGCAGTAGGAGCGCAGCACGACCTCGTCCAGCGGGTGCCCGCACTCGACCTCCACGGCGATGACCTCGCCGACGTGCGCGGTCGCCACCCCGCCACCGGGCAACCGGACCGGATCCGCCGTCCCGCGTGCACCGGCCAGCAGGACCAGCGCCTCGAGCACACCGGCGGCGCGCAGGTCCACCGACGTGGGCGGTCCGGCGATGTCCACCTCGGTGACCTCCAGGCCGGGCGCGACCGCGGCGACGGCCTCGGCGATGCCCGGTGTCCGCGCCACGGCCAGCCGCCCGTTGCCGTCGGCGTTGGCCCCGCCTGCGGTGGGCGGGCGCTTGGGCCCCAGGCGGGTGGCGTCGGGACGGGAGTAGAGCACCCGCACCGGCCGGCCCGTCTCATCGGCGAGCCGCCGAGCGACTGCCGGGGCCTCCGAGGCAGCCTTGCCGCCGAACGCCCCGCCGTTGCCCAGCGGGTCGGCGGGCTCCCCGCCGGGCTCGCACCACGAGGCGTCCAACTCCAGGT
>JAPPKQ010000277.1 GCA_028819945.1 bacterium
TAGCCGGTCATCACGGTGTTGAACACCACCTCGCCCGATGCGATGCCGCCGGAGGCGGCGCCTCCCCGTGGATCCAAGGGCGCGCCGATCATCTCGCCCTCGAAGGCGGTGCCGTCGGCGAGCACAAGCGCGGCCTCGACGGGGGCGTCGGAGTTGTGTGCGTGTGAGGCCATCGGCGGCGAGGAGCTCATGCGTCGGGCTCCTGCACCAAGCGTTGCCATCTGCGGTGGAACCGATGCGAATCTCGTTCGCGTACGAGGTCGTCGGGAATCTCTGGGTAGCCGGCCCGAACGGCCCTAGTTCCCCCGACGATCGTCTCGGTCACCTGGGCATTCAAGCGGCGGTCGTGGTGAGGCGACACCCTCGCGAAGGACTTGTCGCGAGTGTTCTGTGTCCAAGGCCGGTTGAGGTCGATCACCACGAGGTTGGCCGGCTGTCCCGGTTGGATCGGGCCGCCGCCCAGATGCGTGACGCCCGCCAGCTCGGCGGGCCGCCATGACAGCGCGTCCAGCGCAGCGTCGAGCCCGATGTCGGGATGGCTCAGCACAATCGCCGCGGACGTCTCCAGCGACGCGAATCCGGGCGGCGCTTGGTCGAAAGGCACGTCCTTGTCATGGGGCGGCAGCGGCGTGTGCGCGCTGACCACCGCATCGATGGTGCGGTCGGCCACCCCGGCGACCAGCGCAGCCCGGTCGGCGGCGGTGCGATACGGCGGCTCGGCGCGCATCAGCGTGTCGAAGCTCGCTGCATCGGCATCGATGAACAGGAGATGCTCTGCGGTGACCGACGCCGAGACGTCGAGGCCTTCCGCCTTGGCGGCGCGCACCAGTTCGACGGTGGCCGCAGCGCTGATTCGGTCGAGGTGCAGGCGGCCGCTCGTGCGGCGGGCTGCGCTGATGGCCGCCGCGGCTGCGGCATGCTCGGCTTCGGCCGGCTCCCCTGCGACGCCCATGCGGGCCGAGACAGCGCCTTCGTGCATCGACGCACTGATGCCGAGCGCTGCACCCGACGGCCGCACCGCCACCGTTGCTCCCAGCGGGGCGGCGTACTGCAGCGCCCGGCACAGCAGGTCCCAGTTCCGCTGCGGACCCGTGTCGGTGAACCAGCGGACGCCGGCCTCGGCAAGCTCGGCCATGGGCGCGAGATGTGCGCCATCGCGCCCCGCGGTAAGCGCCGCCGCAGGGACGATGTGACAGTGCGGCGCTGATACCGCGACGCGACGCAGCTCAGCGAGCTGGCCCAGCCGGTCCAGCGGCGGTTCGGTGTCGGGCTGGGCGACCAGCGCCGTGACCCCGCCCAGCGCGGCAGACCCCGCGGCGAGCTGCATGACGTCGACGTCGACGGCAAGCGGCTCGGCGACGCGAGCGCACAGATCGACGAATCCTGATGCGACGACACATCCGGTGGCGTCGATAACACTCACCGCCGTTAGCAGTGGCTCCCCCTCCGTGGCGTCGCCCCCGAGCATCGGGCCGAGGTCGTGGATCGAACCGACCCAGACGTGCGCTCCGTCGCCGGCACGCCGGTTGGCCTCCGCTTGCGCTCGCTCGTGCTCGACGAGACCGGTGAGCGGATGTCGGCCCGGTGGGTCCACGCGCACGATGTGGCCGTCGATCATCGAGATGTCGGCATGCCGGCGCCGGCCGCGCTCGACGATCTCGCCGCCGGTGATGACCAGCATCGGCCGCTGGGCCGGCTCGTCGGGCAGCATCGCGGCGTCGGGCACGGTGAGGTCAGTCACGGTCGTCAGCCCCCAGCGCCGTGCCCGATCCGATGAGGCGGAACAGCGTCGCCATCCGGACTGCCACGCCGTAGGTGACCTGGCGGGTGACGAGCAGGCGGCCGTCGGCAGCGAGGTCTTCGGCGGTGTCGCCCGCGATCTCGATGCCGCGGTTCATAGGGCCGGGGTGGGTGACGACGGTGCGTTCGCGCAGCCGCCTGGTCCGCTCGAAGGTGAGGCCGTAGCGCGCGACGTACTCGGGTATCGAGCCGATCAGCCCCTCGGTCATGCGCTCTCGCTGGCAGCGCAGCAGCCCGACCACGTCGAGCACGTCGAGCACGTCGTCGAGGTGGTGGGTGATCTCGACTCGCTTGGCCGCCTCCGGCGTCAGCCAGCCGTCGATCCATTCCTGCGGCTGCGCCGGCAGCAGCGTCGGCGGGGCGACCAGCACGATGCTGGCGCCCAGCGCGGTGTATGCCTCGATGTCGCTGCGGGCGACCCGGCTGTGGACGATGTCGCCGACGATGCCGATGCGGCGGCCTGCCAGCGTCGGCGCGTCGGGTTCCGTCGTGCCAGGCGGCTCGTCGGGCGCCGGGCAGAAATGGCGCCAGAGCGTGTAGGCGTCTTGCAGTCCCTGGGTGGGATGGGCGTGCCAGCCGTCGCCGCCGTTCAGCACGCTGACCCGATCGCCCACCCAGCGGGCGACCTGGGCGGGAACGCCTGAGCTGCGATGGCGCACCACCATGGCATCCACGCCCATCGCCTCGATGGTCTCGACGGTGTCGCGCAGCGACTCGCCCTTTGACAGCGACGAACTTGCCGCAGAGAACGACATGACATCGGCCGACAGCCGCTTGGCAGCGGTCTCGAAGGCCAGCCGGGTGCGGGTGGATTCCTCGAAGAACAGCGTGGCCACGGTGCGTCCGCGCAGCGCGGGCACCCTGGGGATCGGCCGGCGGCCTACTTCCACGAAGCGGTCGGTGAGCGACAGCAGCTCGGCGATGCCCTGGGTGCCGAGCTCGTCCAGCGTCAGCAGGTGCGTGCTCACTTGCGCATCTCCCCCAACAAGACGCCCTCGAGCGTGACGTCCACCATC
>JAPPKQ010000285.1:0-1526 GCA_028819945.1 bacterium
GGGCAATCGCTTCAACGATCAGCCTATAGTTGTTCGAGACTGCTCCGCCGAGCCGGTTGAACCGCTCCGGTGCCTCGGAGGGGGAGAGGTGACCGATCCCGTCGAGTATCTCGAGAGCGGCGTTGGGGAGTCCGGCTGCCAACGCCTCGGCGTACGCCACCGGGGTCTCCCGGTCGGCGTCGCCGACGATGATCAGTGCCGGAGCGCCGATGCCGCCGAGGGCGTCGCGCACGTCGTGGTGGGGGAGGCACTCCACGGCCGCCCGGAAACCCGCCGGGGAGATCCGGCCGAAGGACTCGATCAGTTGGCTGCGCAGCGGTGGATCCAGTGCCTTCGCACAGATCGCATCGAGGATGCCCCCGGCGAACTCTGCAGGGCTCCGGCCTGCGTCGAGATGCGCCAATCGTGCAGCCTTCCATGCCTGCGGTGTGGTCCCGTCCAGACCGAAGGCGGGACTCGTGTCGGCGAGTACGAGCCGGCGAACCCGACAGCGGTGACGGATCGCAGTGTGCAGGGCGTGCATCCCCCCGAAGGACAGCCCCACGAGATCGGCGGCTTCGATCTCCAGCGTGTCGAGCAGGCCGGCGAGGCTGTCGGCGACGGCCGGGAAGGTCAACTCCGCCGTCGGAGCGGAGGCTCCATAGCCGGGCATGTCCCAGGCGATGCAGCGGAAGCGGTCGGCGAGGGCGCGCAACTGCGGATCCCAGGCCGTGCGGGTGCCGCCCAGACCGTGGAGGAACACCACAGGCGGCCCGGCGCCGGCTTCCCGCCAGGCGATCGGATGCCGATCGTGGTCGATCATCCCGGCACTGTCGCCTCTCGCACGGCGCCATTGTGCGCGCGCGACCGCATGGGGGCAATTGCCGGCACCGGGCGGCGGCACGGCAGACCTCTCGGCGGCGCGAGCAGTTCTGTCGGTTCTCCGGCCCGGAGACCTCGACCACCGAGCCGGTATACTCCGCGCCACGGGGGACGGATCGCAACACGACGAGGACCGAACGCGGCGCACCTGAGAACGCCGAGCACGACGATCGAGGCACTGTGAGCCCCACCTACATCTTCACGTCGGAATCCGTCACCGAGGGCCATCCCGACAAGATGGCCGACCAGATCTCCGACGCCATCCTCGACGCCCTCATCGCCAAGGACCCGCACAGCCGCGTGGCCTGCGAGACCTTCCTCACGTCGGGGCTGTGCGTGGTGGGCGGCGAGATCCGCACCGAGGCCTGGGTCGACATCCCCTCGATCGTGCGCGAGACCATCTGCGGCATCGGCTACGACCGCAGTGACGGGGGTTTCGACGGCAAGGCCTGCGGTGTGCTGCAGGCAATCGGCGAGCAGTCCCCGGCCATCGCCGAGGCGGTGGACCGCGGCGAGCCCGACGACCCCGACGGCATCGGCGCCGGCGACTCGGGACTCGTCTTCGGGTTCGCCTGCACCGAGACCGACGTGCTCATGCCGCTGCCGATCAACCTGGCGCACCGGCTGGCGGAGCGGCTCGCCGAGATGCGTCGGGCGGACACGCC
>JAPPKQ010000285.1:1536-2801 GCA_028819945.1 bacterium
GCAAGGTACAGGTGAGCGTGCGCTACGAGGGGGCGGTCCCTGTGGCCGTCGAGACGGTCGTCGCCTCGGTCCAGCACGCCGACTGGGTCGGACCCGAGACGCTCGAGGAGGACGTCTGCGAGCATGTCGTCCGGCCTGTGCTCGAGGCGGCCGCCTCCGGCAGCGGTCGCACGCTCGACGTGGCGGACCCGCGCGTCCTCGTAAACCCTGCGGGACGGTTCGTGACCGGCGGCCCGACCGCCGACGCCGGCCTCACCGGGCGCAAGATCATCGTGGACACCTACGGGGGGATGGCCCGACACGGCGGGGGCGCCTTCAGCGGCAAGGATCCCACCAAGGTCGACCGCTCGGGCTCGTACGCGGCCCGCTGGGCGGCGAAGAACCTCGTCGCCGCCGGCGCGGTCGACCGTTGCGAGATCCAGGTCTCCTACGCCATCGGCAAGCCGCAGCCGGTGTCGCTCATGGTCGACGCCTTCGGGACGCACCACGTCGACCCTGCCCGGCTGGCGCCGGCCGTCCGCGAGGTGTTCGACCTGCGGCCCGCCGCCATCATCCGCGAGCTCGACCTGCTGCGGCCGATCTACGGCGCCACCGCCGCCTACGGCCACTTCGGCCGGGAGCGCGACGAGTTCACCTGGGAGCGCACCGACCGGGTTCACGAGCTGCGATCGGAACTCGGTCTCTGAGCCGGACGCCGTCCCGGCCGTCTCCGCCAGCCGATCCCGAATCCACGCACGCCCGCGGCCCGCGGGTCGTGCGCGTGCTGACCGATGTGGTCGCCGTCGACCGGGAGTTCGACTACGAGGTGCCCGCTGCGTGGCGCCGTGACGGGCGTGCGACCCGGCTGGTCGAGGGGACGATGGTGCGGGTGACGTTGCACAATCGCCGTGTCGGCGGGTGGGTGACGGCCGTGGATCCCACCGGCGAGTCGCGGCAGTTGCTGCCGCTCGCCAAGCTGGTCGGTACCGGCCCGCCGGCGGAGGTGCTGGATCTCGCCGGCTGGGCGGCAACGCGTTGGGCAGGGCGCCGCGGCACGTTCTACGGCACGGCGGCGCGGCCCCGTGTCGTCGAGGCGCTGCCGCGGCCCGGCGTGTCCCCGGCGCCGCAGGCCGGCTCGGCCGGCGTGGACTCCGCAGGCCTCTGGGAGGAGGCGTTCGAGAGCGCGGTGTCGGTCGTGCGCATCCCCCCGGCGGGTGACCGGGGACCGCTGCTGGCGGCGGCCCTGCGCCGCGGCGATGTGCTGCTGGTGGTCCCGCAGGTTGCCG
>JAPPKQ010000460.1 GCA_028819945.1 bacterium
CTCGATGCGGTTCCGGCGGCTACCGGTCGGGCACGTAGTTGAAGCCCAGCGACTTGGGCATCCGGGCACGGCGGGCGCCGATGATCAGGATGATGAGGGCCACGAGGAAGGGGATGGTCTGCAGCGCCTCCGTCGGCACGCTGTCCGAGACGATGTTGCGCAGGTTCGCCCCCAGAGCGTCGGCGAGCCCGAAGGCGAACGACCCGACGGCCACCCCCCAGGCCGACCAGCGCACCATGATGATCACGATCAGCGCGATGAACCCACGCCCGGCCGTGATGGCCGGCTCGAAGACGCCGACCAGCGCGGTGGTGATGGCGGCGCCGCCGAGCCCGGCGAACAGGCCGGAGATGAGGGTGGCGATCGACCGCACCCTGATCACGTCGACGCCCCGGGCGAAGGCCGCGTCGGGGTCCTCACCCACCGCGCGCACCTCCAGGCCGAACACGGTGCGCTGCGCCAGCCACCACACCACCGGCACCAGGCCGAAGGCCAGCCACGTCATCCAACTGTTGGAGAGGAATGCCTCGCCCAGGAACGGGATGTCCGACAGACCCGGGATGTGGATCTCGCCCAGGATGTTCACTTGGCGCCGCTCGCCGCCCAGCGGCGTGGTGAGGCGGAAGATATAGCCGGTCAGCCCGACGCCCAGGATCGTGAGTCCGAACCCCACGACGACCTGGTTGGCGTTCAGGCGCACGCACAGCCAGACCATGAGCAGCGCCAGCGCCGCGCCGGCCAGGGCGCCCGCCAGCAGGCCCAAGGCGATGCCCGACTCGACGGTCACGTACAGCGACGTGAGGGCGCCGATGATCATGAAGCCCTCCAGGCCGATGTTCAGCACGCCGGCCCGCTGGGCGATCGTCTCGCCCAGAGAGGCGAAGATCAGCGGCGTCGCCAGCCGCATGCCGCCGGCGAACGTGGCGGTCCAGAACGTCATCTCGGCCAGCTTGCCCACGTCAGGCTCCCTCGGACCTCTCCCGGCCGCCGGTGCCGGCCCTGCCGCCGTCGCGACCCCAGGCCGCCATGGCGCCCAGCGATTCGCCGACCGAGCGCACGAACCGGCGGGCGATAGCGGCGATCTGCGGCGCGTAACGCACCGCGAAGCCGAGCAGGATCAGCGCCTGGATGACGTCGCTCAGCGAGGCGGGAATGCCCTCGACGGCCTGCATGTGCAGGCCGCCCGCCTGCAGCGCCCCCACCAGCAGGGCCGCCGCCAGGATTCCCAGCGGTCGGGCGCCGCCGAGCATCGCCACGACGAGGCCGAAGAAACCGATCTCCTCGGCGATGTCCACGAACAGGCGCTTGAGCAGGCCGGCCGCCTGCAGCCAGCCCGCCAGACCCGCCAGCGCGCCCGAGATCAGCAGCGAGTTCATGATGATGCGGCGACCGGGGATCCCCAGGCTGTGTGCCAGCCGCGGGTTCTCGCCGAACAGGTCGTAGCGGTAGCCCATCGTCGACCGGGTCCACAATGCGAACAGCACCACGATCACGACCACCGCCAGCACGCCGGCGTGCAGGCGTGTGCTTGCCACGAGGTCGCCGAGCGCCGCGTTCTCCGGGAACGCCTCGGACTTGGGTGTGATCGCCCTGGGCTCCTTGAGCGGGCCGTTGAGCAGGTACGCCAGCAGCAGGAAGGCGAATTCGTTGAACAGCAGCGTGGAGAGGATCTCGTTGACGTTGAGGTGGGCGCGCAGCAGGGCCGGGATGACCACCCACACCATGCCGAACAGCGCACCGCCGATGGCCGCCAGCGGGATCGCCACCGCGGCGGGGGCGTCCGCGAGCAGGAATCCCGCGAGGAGTGCTCCGAGGCTCCCGGCGATGAGTTGGCCCTGCGCACCGATGGTGATGACCCCTGCCCGCAGTGCGATCGCCGCACCGACGCCCACGATCGCCAGCGGCGCGGCCCGTGCCAGGGTCTCGCCGATGGCGAACCAGTCCCCGAAGCTTCCGGCGAGGATCGCCCCGTAGGCGGTGAGCGGGTTCTGGCCCGATCCGGCCAGGATCACCGCACCGAGCGCCAAGGCGATGATGACTGCGAGGAGGCTGGTGCCCAGACCGATCGTGGCGCGCTCGAACGCCGTGTCGGCGCGGACCGCCGCGGCGCCCTCGCCGCCACCCGCCGTGTCTCCCGCTCCGGTGCCCGAGGCGTCTCCGGCGGCCACGCTCATGACGTGCCGTCCGAGCCGTTGCCGCCTGCCTCGGCATCGGTCGCCGGGTCCCACTCGAGGCCCGCCATGACGGCGCCGAGCCGGGCCGACGTCATCTCTTCGATGCCGAAGCGATCGGTGACGCGCCCGCCGCTGAGCACGACGACCCGCTGCGACAACTCGGCCACCTCGTCGAGGTCCGCGGAGATGATGATCACCGCGCCGCCCCGGAGCGCCGCGTCGAAGCAGCGGTCCCGGATCGCCCGGCCGGCGTGGGGATCGAGCCCCTTCGTCGGACCGGCGGCAACGAGAACGGCCGGGTCCCGTTCCATCTCGCGTGCGGCCATGAGCTTCTGCTGGTTGCCGCCCGACAGCGCTCCCGCCCGCAGGGCCGGCTCCGGCGGGCGCACGTCGAAGCGCTTGGCGAGGGCGCGGGCGTGGCGCCGCACGGCGGCCCGCAGCCGCACGCCGAAGCGGGCGAAGCCGGGCTCGGCGACCCGCCGGGCGATGAGGTTGTCGGCGAGGGAGAAGTCGGTGGCCAGCCCGGCGCTGCGATCCTCCGGCAGCAGAGCCACGCCGGCGCCGAGCGCCGCGGCGGGCGAGCCCGTCACATCGGTTCCGTCCACCTGGACCGTCCCGGCG
>JAPPKQ010000036.1:0-434 GCA_028819945.1 bacterium
GGTCTGAACTGGGCCAAGGACGCCATCCTGCGCGCCCGCGGCGGGCAGGGCGAGGTGATCGTCTGCGAGGGCTACACCGACGTGATCGGGCTGCATGCCGCCGGCCTGCCGCAGGCGGTCGCGACGTGCGGCACGGCCCTCACCGAGGAGCACGTCAAGACTCTCGCCCGCTTCACCAAGCGCATCGTGCTCGCGTTCGACGCCGACGCCGCCGGCGCCGCGGCCGCCGAGCGCATCTACCGATGGGAGAGCAGTTACGCGCTCGACGTGTTCGTGGCCGAGTTGCCCGAAGGCGCCGATCCCGACGACTTGGCGCGCCGGGCGCCGGAGGTTCTGCGGCAGACGCTGGGCGAGCCGCGGCAGTTCCTCGATTACCGGATCGACAGGGCGCTCGAAGGAGTCGAGGGCGCGACGGCTCAGGGCCGCGTGCGCTT
>JAPPKQ010000036.1:444-2768 GCA_028819945.1 bacterium
AACCACCCCCCCCTCCACTTCTTGTGCGCGGTGGGGGGGGGCGTTTTTTTTTTAAATACACTCTCGGCCCGGGGCGGGGGGCGCCCCCCCCCGCCCCCCCTCGCCGCGCTGGACGAGCATCCCAGCGAACTCGTGCGCGACCGGTACCTGGTGCCCGTGGCCGACAGGTGCAAACTGGACCCAGCTCTCCTGCGGGCGACCGTTCAGCGCTTCCGCGCCGCCCGCCGCGGCGATGCCGCTTCCGCCGGTGGCGAGGACGCCGCAGGGGTCACCGCCGCGGGGCCGGCCGACCCGAGCATCGCTGAGCAGGTCCTGCTGTTGCGCGTGCACGCGCCGGAGACGTTCCCGCCCTGGGTGAGTCCTGGGCTCTTCGAGTCGGACGTCCACCAGCGGATTCTCGTGGCGCTGGCCAACGGGGCCACGCTACGGGACCTGCGGGACGCCGCCCCCCAAGAGGTGGCCCCGGCCGTGGCGCGCTTGGCCGTCTGCGACCCGCCCGCCTGCGCCGAGCCGGTGATCGGACGCTTGGTCTTCGATGCGGCCGGGCGCTGGATCAGTGCCACGACCCGCCGAGCGCGCGAGACCGGCGACGCCGCTCTCGGCAGGCGCCTCGGCGAAGTGCAACTCGCCTGCGACGAGCTGCGCGGTAGCAACTGGTCGCCTGCCGCGGCTGAGAGGCTGGCCCGGCGACTGACGGCGGTCGTCACTGGGACCGGGACGCCGTCGCCGGAACCTGGCGGCCCCACCGAGGATGGCGAGGCCGAGACGCCGACCCGGCTGCTCTCGGCCTCTGGGGAGGAGCACTTCGACGAGGGCCTGCCAGCCTCCGGAGACGAGGAGGGATTCGTGGGTAACCGATCTGGGACAGGGACGCCGCAGCGATGACCGAAGGTTTCACCACCTACCTCAGCGGCATCGGCCGCCTGGCGCAGTTGAGCGCCGAAGAGGAATCCGCGCTGGGGCGCGAGGTGCAGGACGGGCTGGCGGCGGAGGCGATCCTGGACGGCGGCGAGCCGGCGGCGGCGCCCCGCAAGGCTCTGCAGCGGCGGGTGAGGGAGGGCGAGGCGGCACGGCGCCGGCTGACCGAGGCCAATCTGCGCCTCGTCGTCTACCTCGCCAGGAGCTACCAGGGGCGCGGGGTCCCGTTCGCCGACCTGGTCCAGGAGGGGAACGTGGGGCTCATGGCGGCCGCCGCCCGATTTCGCCCAGACAAGGGCTGGCGGTTCTCGACCTACGCGGGATATTGGATCCGCAGCGCCATGCTCGGTGCCATCAAGAACCAGGCGGCGGTGGTGCGCATGCCGTCGCACCTGGCGGCTGTGGCGACGCAGATCTACCGCGCCGAGCAGGCCTTCGAGCAGAAGAATCATCGGGCCCCCACGCTGGCCGAATTGGCTCGCTACTGCGACGTCTCCGAGGATCAGGTGGCGCAGGTGCGCGAACTGCGGGCCTCGCCCGTCTCCCTGGAGGCCCCGGCCGGCGAGCAAGCGTCGCTGGCGGATCTGCTCAGCGACGGTCCGGACTCCGGTCCCGACGACGTGGTGATCGAGCGACTGCACGGCGCCGCGGTGCGCGAGGCGGCCGAGGAGGCGCTCGCCGCGGTGGAGGATGAGCGCGTGCGGCGGCTCCTGCGCCTGCGTTTCGGGCTCATCGACGGTCGCATCAGGACCCTGGCCGAGCTGAGCGGCCAGTTCGGTGTCACCAAGGAGCGCCTCCGCCTGATCGAGGCGCGCACGCTGTCCCGGCTGCGCCGCAGCGGTCTGGGGGAGGAACTCCGGGAGCTCCTGAGCGAGTCCTGAGCCGTCCCGCTGGTATCGTGGGCGCCCGATCCGGGGTAGCTCAGTTGGCAGAGCGCCGGCCTGTTAAGCCGTTTGTCGTGGGTTCGAGCCCCACCCCCGGAGCTTGCGAGGCCGCCACGCCGCCGCCGTGACCGCGCCACGGTGACAACCCCGATGCGACCGTCCCGCGACGACGGCGCGGCGTGCTGCGACCGGGGGGCTAGGTTGTCGCCGGGCTCGTAGCTCAGTGGTCAGAGCAGACGACTCATAATCGTTCGGTCGTGGGTTCGATCCCCACCGAGCCCACGGTCCGAGGCCCCACAGCCCGAGGCGGGGTCCCGGTCGCTGCGACCGCGCCGGGGCTGCTCACTCGCCCAACCAGGCGGGCGCCCGGTCGTGCAAGTAGCGGGTGACTGTCCCGATCAGGCCGAACGTCTCGTCGAGGAAATCGTGCTCGCCGACCAGATGGGCCAGCGGCACCGCCCGCTCCGACTCCAGGTGCACGGTCCGGGCGACGTCGTCGGTGACCGTGGCGATGGTGTCCGC
>JAPPKQ010000228.1 GCA_028819945.1 bacterium
CCGGCCTCGTAGGGGTGCGTGGTGGCGTCGATGTCGTTGCCGTGCAGCGGCAGCGCCGCCTCCAGCCGCAACGTGTCGCGCGCGCCGAGACCGGCGGGCGTGGCGCCTCCGGCCACGAGTGCGTCCCACAACTCGCCGGCACGGTCGGCGCCGACGATGCACTCGCCGCCGTCCTCGCCGGTGTAGCCCGTCCGGGCGAACAGCACGGGTGCACCGCCCCAGTCCAACTCCACGCAGTGGCGCGGATCGAGCGCGGCGATGCCCCCGTCGAGCACACCGCTGAGGAGTCCGATCGCGTCCGGCCCCTGGACGGCGAGCATCACCGTGTCCTCGGTCACCTCGACGGCGGCGCCGGTGACCGAGCGCAACCGCTCGAAGTCCGCGGCCGCGTTCGCCGCGTTGTGGACGATCAGCCAGCGCTCACCGGGTAGGTGGTAGACGAAGACGTCGTCGTCGATGCCGCCGCCCTCGTTGCAGTAGAGCGAGTAGTGCGCCTCGCCCACCTCCAGCTTGGTCACTTCGAAGGTCGTCAGCGAGCGCAGCAGTGCCGCCGCCCGCGGACCCTGCAGCCAGACCCGTCCCAGGTGCGACACGTCGAAGACGCCCACCCGCTCGCGCACGGCCTCGTGCTCGCGCACCGTGCCCTGGTACTGCAGCGGCATCTCCCAGCCGGCGAATGGTGCGAAGCGGGCGCCGGCCGCCTCGTGGCGCTCGCGCAGTGCCAGCTTGCGCAGCCCGCCCTCGTTGGCGGGCTCGGCGTCTCCGCCCATGCCTCGAATCTATAGCCACCCTATCGGCAACTGCGCATCCACCGCGAGATGACCCGGCGGCTTCCCCGCGCCTGGAACCGCCCGCCGGTCGGCTCAGTCCCGCCTCACCGCACCCCCGGCGGACCACACGGAGTCGGTGCGCATCCGGCGCGTCGTCGAGCCGGGAGCCTGTCCCGCCGCGGCGGACTCCTCCCCTGCCAGGGTCGCAGCCACGCCGAGCGACCGGCGCCTCTCCTTGCTGCGGTCGGGTCGCGGCTCCGCGCCGTCCACGGCGCTTCCCGGCGGCGGTGGGCAGCCGATGATCGCCGTCGGGCTGTCGGCGAGCATGTCCCACTCATCGAGCACCCGGGCGATGCGTTGCGCGGTTCGGACGGTTCCGCGGGTCACTGCCGTGGCCCGCTCGGCGTCACCGTCTCCCCCGTTGTCCGAAGCGGACGACAGTTCGACATGGTTTGCGGCGACCACGGACAGGCGCAAGGCGGCCGCGGCGGTCCGGGCCGCCAGCGGTACGAGTTCCTCGAGGGGCGTCCCGGGATCGCCGCCGATGGACGTCCCCCGCCTGAGCCACTCCAGAGCATCGGGGATGTCACACTCGATCAGGATCCGATCCACCTCTTCCTGTACGCCGTCGGGCAGACCGCCTGCCGCTCGGGCCTTTCGCCGGCCGCGCCGGGACTTCGCCTCGGCGCCATCGTGGCTGAACGCCTTGAGGGCGTTCTCCAGGATGGCCTGGGCCTGTGCACACACTCCTCGCATACGCGCTGCCACGGCCTCCCCATAGCCGGCTGCGTCCTCGTTGTCCTGCGCCGCTCGTTCATCGGAGAGCGGGTAGAGGAGCGCGCCGAGGAGCATGAGCGACCGGCGGACATTGTCCACCGACGTCAGAGGGTTCCCATTCCTCGTGGCCGGCACGCCGAGACTCCTCTCGTGTGTTCATTCTGCTCACTGAGTTACGCCCGTGACAGACTCGGCAAATCGCCGGCCTCGCACGAGAGCCGTGCCACGAACCGGAGCCCACCGTCTACGAGGGCGCCACCGGGGCCCGGTCAGCCTAGTCCTCACCTCCTGATGTGCCAGCGCGACGCACCCGGTCCACTCCTTGCCGCTCGTGAACAGTCTTGATACGCCCGCTCGGCTCACTTAGCCTCCGGCGGGACCGGCGATGAAGGGAGCGGACATGAGTGGAGTCGGAGCCGACATGTTCCGGCTGGACGGCCGGGTGGCGCTGGTCACCGGGGGATCCGGCGGCATCGGCAAGGCGCTGGGAATCGGCCTCGGCCTGGCGGGCGCCCGCTTGGCGCTCACCGGCCGCTCGCAGGAGAAGCTGGATGCCAACGCCGCGGCCGCCGAGGCGGCCGGCTGCACCGACGTGGAGACGTTCGGCGACTTCGACCTGACCGATCCCGGCCGGCCCGCGGCACTGGTCGAAGCGGTCGCCGAGCGCATGGGAGGCATCGACATCCTCGTCAACGTGGCCGGACTGAACCGCCGCAAGCCCGCCCTCGATTTCGCGGAAGAGGACTGGGACGCCGTCATGAACCCCAACCTGAAGGCCGTGTTCTTCCTGTCGCGGGAGGTGGCCCGCCTGTGGATCGAGGGCGACCGCGACGCCGAGAGCGACGGCAGGGGCAAGATCATCAACATCGCCAGCCTGGCGGGGGCGATCGGGATCCCCGAGATCGCCCCTTACGGCGCCTCGAAGCTCGGGGTGGTGGCGATCACGCGAGCTCTGGGCGTCGAGTGGGCGACCGAGCCGATCTGCGTGAACTGCATCGCCCCCGGCTACCACGAGACCCCCATGACCATCGCCCAGGGCATCTTCGACAACCCGAAGATCGGGCCGTGGGTGCGCAGCCGCATCCCGATGGGCCGGCTCGGGACGACCGAGGATCTGGTCGGCCCGGCGATCTACCTGGCCTCCGCGGCAAGCGACTACATGACCGGCCAGACCGTCTTCGTGGACGGCGGTTTCGAGGCCGGCTAGAGCGC
>JAPPKQ010000093.1 GCA_028819945.1 bacterium
CTGCTGTACCTGCTCTACACCTCGGGCACCACCGCCAAGCCGAAGGGCATCATGCACACCACCGGCGGATACCTCACCCAGGTGGCCTTCACCCACCGCTACGTCTTCGACCTGCGCCCCGAGAGCGACGTCTACTGGTGCGCCGCCGACATCGGCTGGGTGACCGGGCACAGCTACATCGTCTACGGCCCGCTCGCCAACGGCGCCACGTCGGTGATCTACGAGGGCACTCCGGACACGCCGCGCCCCGAGTTCCGCAGCGGCGGCCGGGCCGGCTGGCCGAAGGATCGCCTCTGGGACATCGTGGCCCGCTACGGCGTCACCCAGCTGTACACCGCCCCGACGGCCATCCGCACCTTCATGCGCTGGGGCGCCCAGGAGCCGCAACGCCACGACCTGTCGTCCCTGCGCGTTCTCGGCACCGTCGGCGAGCCCATCAACCCCGAGGCGTGGATGTGGTACCACACCCACATCGGCGGTGAGCGCTGCCCCGTCGTGGACACCTGGTGGCAGACCGAGACCGGCGGGCACATGATCAGCCCTCTGCCCGGGGTGACTGTCACCAAGCCGGGCTCGGCCACGCAACCGCTGCCGGGCATCTTCGCCGAGCTGGTGGACGACGGCGGCAACCCGGTGGCGCGCGGCGGCGGCTACCTGACCATCACCCGGCCCTGGCCGTCCATGCTGCGGGGCATCTGGGGCGACCCCGAGCGCTACCGCGAGACGTACTGGTCGCGCTTCGAGGGCCGCTACTTCGCCGGCGACGGCGCCAAGCTCGACGAGGACGGCTACCTGTGGCTCCTGGGGCGCGTCGACGACGTCATGAACGTCTCCGGGCACCGCATCAGCACCACGGAGGTGGAGTCGGCGCTTGTCGACCACCCCGCGGTGGCCGAGGCGGCCGTGGTCGGCGCCAGCGACGCCGTGACCGGTCAGGCCATCGTGGGCTACGTCATCCTGCGGGGCACGGCGCAGGCGAGCGACGACCTGCGCGAGGAGATCCGCGGGCACGTGGCGACGAAGCTGGGGCCGATCGCCCGGCCCAAGGCGGTGGTGCTGGTGCCCGACCTGCCCAAGACCCGAAGCGGCAAGATCATGCGCCGGCTGCTGCGCGACGTCGTGGAGGGGCGCAACCTGGGCGACACCACAACACTGGCTGACGCCTCGGTGGTGGAGGAGATCCGTCGCCGGGCCGATGAGCAGCCGGCTGAGGACTGAGGAGCTCCGAGCGTGCCGGGCGGCCTGGGCGATCCGGGGAAACCGCGGGCCGGCGGGCGCGCGGTGATCGGTTCTCGCCGCTGGATTGCGCCGTGACCGCGCCGGCGGCGCTCCCGGCCCATTGGAAGTGGCGGAGCGACCCGCAGCAGCCCGCCGACGCCGCCATCGTGGACATCGACGGCGTGCTGGCCGACGCCTCCCACCGGCAGTGGCACCTCGACGGGCCGCGACGAGACTGGGTGGGGTTCTTCGCCGCCGCCTCCGGCGACACCCTGCTGGCGCATCACGCCGAGCTGGTGCGGTGCCTCGACCCCCGCATGCAGGTCGTGCTGCTGACCGCCCGCCCGTTCCGCCTCCGCGCACTCACCCTGGCGTGGGTCGAGGAACACGGCTTGCGCTGGGATCTGCTGGCTCTGCGCGGCCCCGCCCAGGACATGACCCACTCCGTGCGCTTCAAGAGGGAGGCCCTTGCGGTGCTGCGCTCGTACGGCTTCGCGCCGGTGTTCGCCCTCGAGGACGATCCACGTATCGTGGAGATGTACGCAGGCGAGTCGTTGCCGTGCGTCTACGTCCACTCCGGCTACTACAGCTGAGAGAGGCAGCGACGGCGCTCGACCCGCCGGCAGCGCACCCCGGCGGCGGGGGCACGGACCGTGAGGAGGCGACGTGAAGAACACCTTCAAGACCTTCGTCCTGCTGGCGCTTCTGGGGGGTCTGTGCATCGGCATCGGCGGCATCTTCGGCACCGGCGGGCTCATCATCGGCGCGGTCCTGGCGTTCCTGATGGTGGGCTTCTCCTACTGGTTCTCCGACAAGCTGGCGATCGCCTCGGCCCGCGCCCGGCTCGTCGAGCGCCACGAGTTCCCCGAGTACCACAAGGTGGTGGAGGAACTGGCGGCGCGGGCCAAGCTGCCCAAGCCCCGCCTGTACATCACGCCCAATCCGCAACCCAACGCCTTCGCCACCGGGCGCAACCCCGAGAAGGCGGCGGTGGCCATCACTGCCGGCCTCGTCGAGCACCTCACCTGGAACGAGATCAAGGGCGTGTTGGCGCACGAATTGATGCACATCCGCAACCGGGACATCCTCATCGGATCGGTGGCCGCGGCGGTCGCCATGGCCATCACGCTGGTGGCTCGCATCGCCTTCTTCGCCGCACTGTTCACCGGGGGTGGAGGCGGCAGGGACCGGGGCGGCGGCCATCCGTTCGTGCTGCTGGCGACCATGATTCTGGCCCCGATCGCCGCCGCTCTCCTGCAGTCGGCCATCAGCCGCACCCGCGAGTTCAAGGCCGACCGCACCGCCGCGCAGCTCCTCGGCGACGGCGAGCCGTTGGCGCGGGCGCTGGAGAAGCTGGACCGGGCCGGGCGACGCATCCCCACGCCGGTGGCCCGCGAGCAGGCCTCGCACTACATCGTGAACCCCCTCGCCGGCCAGCGTGTGGAGTTCGGCGGGATGTTCTCCACCCACCCGGCCACCGAGGAGCGGGTCCGGCGCCTCCGCTCCGGCGAGTGGCGCCAGCGCTACCTCACCTGAGCCGC
>JAPPKQ010000337.1 GCA_028819945.1 bacterium
TAAACCCTCCTCCCGCAATCGCCCTTTTCTGCTTGGCTCGGGGGCGGGTATATGTTTATAAGACACAGCCGCCATGGGCGGCGGCGACGCCGGCCTGTACTCGGTCCACGCCGGCGTCGGGAGCGCCTCTGTCGAAGTCTCCGACGACGACCCCGGGTCAGGCCCGCGTGTCTCCGTCGCGAACGCCGCGAACAAGGCGCCGGCAGGCGGGACGCTTGAATTCAGGGTCACGCTGGACCAAGCCTCGGCGGGAGAGGTCGCAATGGATTACGAGTTGGGAACCTTCAGTCAGTGGCTCTTCCCCGGCGAGGACTTCTACGACGGCGAAGGAGCTTTGAACGGCACCCTCACCTTCGATGCCGGGGAGACGGAGAAGGTGATCGAAGTGCACATCAGCGGTGACGCCTTCTTCGAACACAACGATCGGATCTACGTCGGGCTCGCCAACCTGGTCGGGGACGCTTCCTTCTCTGAGAGCTTCGCCACGGGCAGGCTCACGACTCGCTGACAGCGCCCCTCCGGATCCACCGCAGATCGGTTCCGGCCGCGCCGCTCAGGCGGCTCTGAAGCACCAGCGGACCTCGCCCCGGCGCGGCGAGGTTGGGCCCTCGGAGAACGGGTAGAAGACCGCCCGGGCGCAGTTCTCCCCGGCTCGGAGCTTCGTCACGGTCTGCGAGCGGCCCGGCTGGTACACGGACCGGTTCACCGAGGTGGCCTGCACCGACTCGTTGTCGGGCAGTAGGTGGCCGTTCAGATACAGCTCGATGACGTAGCGGGGCGTGTCGGTGAGGTCGAGCCCGAACGCCTGCTGCACCAGCACCTCGCTGCCCGGCTCGGGGATCAGTTCCTCCACCCGGGAATCCACCGGAGGGCCGCTGTCGCCGTCGCGCACCAGGACGGCGGCGGTGATCGAGGCGATCCCCGCGGTGGCGATGAGGGCGGCGATGAGTGCCTGTCGGCGTCTGCTCAGGGCCACGCAGGTCAGGCTAGAGGCGGTCGGCTCACCAGCCGCGGCGGTAATCTCGACCATCGTGGACACCGGAGCCGTCGACCCTCCCGCGGAGAACGCAGGCGACGGCGTGCCCGGGGAGGTGCCGGAACTCATCGAAGGCGACGACACCGGCCGAGCGGAGGTGGAGGCGGAACTCTTCGAGGACGTGTCCACCGGCAGCCCGGAGGAGGCCGCCGAACCGCCTGCCGGCGAACACGGCGAGACCGCCTGGCAGCCCGCCCCGATCGCCGGGCGCTACCGGATCGGCGAACACGTGGCGGACAGCCGGCTCGGGAGGACCTACCGGGCCACCGACGGCGACACCGGCCAGGACGTGGAGGTGACGTTCCTCGACGCCGAGGCGGTGGTCGGCGCGGAGGACGCCGCGGCCCGGTTGGAGGAGTTGCAAGACCTCCGGCACCTGCACGTCCTGCCGCTCCTGGACTGGCAACTCGACCCGGTGCCCTACCTGGTCCATCCGGCTCCGGCGATGCGCCTGCAAAGACTCGTCGAATCGGGGACGGCTCTGACGCCCTCCCAGACGCTGCTCATCGGCCTGCAGGGGGCCGAGACGCTCCACAGCCTGCGCCGGAGCGGCCTCACCCACGGGGCGATCAATCCGGCGAACTGCTGCGTCGACGCCCGCGGCCGTCTGCGGCTGGCCGAGATGGGAGTGGACTTCCTGCGGCGTCCGCTGCACCCCTCCGAGGCGACCCGCTACGACGCCCCCGAGACGATCCGGGTCGCCGACCTCGGGTCGCCGGACGCCGAGGACGAAGCGGCTGAGGCGCCGGCTGTCGTGGCGGAGGACGAGACCGGGGAGGTTCCCGCCGTTGACGTCGCCGCCGGCGCGCCTGCGCCCGCAGCGGAAACCGGCGCGGCCGCCGACCCCGGAGAAGCGCCGTCGCCGGACGGCGACCCGGTGGCCGGGGCCGCCGCGGCCGACGTGTACAGCCTGGCGGTGGTGCTGACCGACGCCGCCGCCGGCAGGCCCGTGGCGCCCGCGGAGATGAGCCAACTCGGGCGCTCGATGGCTCCCGTGGGCGGGGGGACGGCCACCGCCAGGAACGTGGCTCGTCTGGCCCCGCTGCTGGCGCAGGCGTCGGCGACCCGGCCCGAGAACCGCCTCGAGGCCGACGAGTTGGCGCTGGCGCTGCGGGCCACCGCCGAGATGTTCCCGCCGCCCACTCGACTCGACGAGGCGTTCCGGCGCGCCGAGGAGTACGAGGCGAGGCCCGCCTCGCCGGAGCCGGCGGAGAGCGGCCCGGCGACGCAGCCCGGCGGCATCTGGCGCCTGGCGCTGCGTTCGGCGACCGCGGCGGCGGTCGTCGTCGCCGCGGCGCTGCTCGTGATCTTCAGCGCTCCCGGTGACGACACGCCCGCTCGCGCCGTCCCCGGAGTGGTCGGCATGGACTGGTCCGAGGCCTCGGAGACGCTCGCGGCGTCGGGTTGGGAGGTGCGCCGCCTGGACGTGAGGGTCCCGGGCGCATCGCCCGGTCAGGTCGTCGGGCAGCTTCCCTCCCAGGGCGGCCTGCTCGACGAGGGCCAGACGGTCAAGGTGCAGGTGAGCCTGGGGGAGCCGCTGGTCGTCATCCCCGACGACATCGTGGGGATGACCGTCGAGGAGGCCGGGTTGCGGCTGTCGGCCATCGGTCTCAGGGTCGGTGTCGTGCGGCCAGGGCCGGATCCCGCCCCGCCCCCCCGCGCGGGGGTTTAGGTGACCCAGAAGCACCCCCGCATGGCGCCCCGGTGAGCAGTGGAAGAGGT
>JAPPKQ010000410.1 GCA_028819945.1 bacterium
GGCCAGGATCTCCGCGGAGCCCTGGGCCACCATGGATGTGGCGATCCGCATGTTGACCACGGCGTTTCCGCCCAGGCGGGCGGCGTCCTCCTCCAAGCGCTCGATCGCCTGCGCCCGGGATTCCTGCATCATCTTCGTGTAGCTCCCCAACTCGCCGCCGACCACGCTCTTCAGGCCGGCGCCGATGTCCTTGAAGATGACCTTGGCGCGGATGGTGCTGCCGGTGGCCAGGCCGTGCACCTGGGTGATGGCGTGACCTTCGACGGTCGGCGTGGTGACGATGATCATGGGTTCCGGGCCTCCTGGATAGTGGGTTCTGCGGCGCTGGTCGCAGCCTAGGATGCCCGGATGCTCCTGCATCAACTGCTGGCCCAGGGGGCTGCCCACCATCCCGACAAGATCTCACTCGGCTGGGTCAAGCGCGACCGGGCGCTCAGCTACGCCGAGGCGACCGAGGCGACCGACCGGGTGGCCGCGGGCCTGGCGGCGCTCGGCGTGGAGCGAGGAGACCGGGTCGGCGTCTTCGCCCACAGCGGCTTGGACTACCTGCTCGCCATGTTCGGGGCGTGGAGGGCGGGCGCGGTCGCCGCGCTCGTGGATCTCAGCCGTGCCAGCGAGTTGGACCGCTACTTCGGCGACTGCCGGCCCAAGGTCGTCATCTACACCCACGACTACTTCGACGCCGTCGACCGGCACCGCGGGGCGCTGGACAGCGTGGAGACCTACGTGTGTTTCGACGGCGCGCAGCCCGGGGCGATGGACTGGGCCGACCTCCTGAGTTGCACCCACGATCCGCCCTCCGAGGTGGCCGCCGAGGGCGACATCGCCCACCTCTCCTACACCAGCGACGAGACCGGGCGGCCGGCGGGGCTGTGCCTCTCCCATGAGCCCGCCTGCAGGGCCGCGCGCGCCCTCGCCGAGCGCCTGGGGATCGGTGCCGATGACGTGAGCCTGGGGCCGACCCCGCTCTCGGGCAGCGACCAGATGGTGGTGAACCTGCTGCCGGCCCTGTCGGTGGGCGCCACCTGCTGGGTGATGAACAACTGGGAGTCCGAGGGAGGCCTGGACGTGGTCGACCGCCTCGGGGCCACGGTCCTGGCCGCCGACGGGCCCGTGCTGGCCGCGGCGCACGCCGAGGCCGGGAGCCGCCCCGGGGGCCTGCCCGCCTCCCTGCGCCTGGTGCTGACGGGCGAAGGCTCCGGGGCCGCTGACGTGACGCGCGTCTGGCAGGACGACCCGGGGATCCGATTGGGCGAGGTTCCGGCGCCGCAGATGAGCCCGTGGCCCCCCGCCGGCGGCTGAGCGGCGCCCCCGACCGTCAGTCCCGGCGGTGGCCGGGAATCCAGTCGGTGCCGGCGAGGGGGACGCCGGCCATCGCGGCGGCCTCCACGGTGAGGGCCGCGAGGTCCTCGGGTTCGAGGTTCAGGACGTGCGACTTGCCGCAGGCCCGGGCCAGGGTCTGCGCCTCGAGCGTGAGCACCTGCAGGTAGTTCGCCAGGCGCCGCCCCGCCAGCACCGGGTCGAGGCGGCCGGCCAGTTCGGGATCCTGGGTGGTGATGCCGGCCGGGTCGGTGCCGGTGTGGAAGTCGTCCCAGAAGCCGGCCGCAGAACCCAGGCGGCGGTACTCGGCGTCGCGGGCCGGGTCGTTGTCGCCGATGGCGATGAGGGCGGCGGTGCCGAGGGACACGGCGTCGGCGCCGAGGGCGATCGCCTTGGCAACATCCGCGCCCGAGCGGATGCCGCCGGCGGCGACTAGTTGGACCCCGGTGCGGTGCACCTGCATCTCCTGAAGCGCCCGCACGGCCTCGGGAATGGCCGCCAGCGTGGGGATGCCCACGTGCTCGATGAACACGTCCTGGGTGGCGGCGGTTCCTCCCTGCATCCCGTCCAGCACGACGACGTCGGCTCCCGCCTTCACCGCCAGGGCGGTGTCGTAGTAGGGGCGAGCGGCGCCCACCTTGACGTAGATGGGTTTCCGCCAGCCTGTGATCTCGCGCAATTCCAGGATCTTGATGGCCAGATCGTCGGGGCCGGTCCAGTCCGGATGGCGGCACGCCGACCGCTGGTCGATGCCTTCGGGCAGCGTGCGCATGTCTGCGACCCGGGCGCTGATCTTGTGGCCCAGCAGCATGCCGCCGCCGCCGGGCTTGGCGCCCTGCCCGACCACGACCTCGATGGCGTCGCTGCGGCGCAGGTCGTCGGGGTTCATGCCGTAGCGCGACGGCAGGTACTGGTACACCAGGGTCTTGGAGTGCGTGCGCTCCTCGTCGGTCATGCCGCCGTCGCCGCTGGTTGTGGACGTGCCGGCCGCGCTGGCCCCGCGGCCGAGCGCCTCCTTGGCGTTCGCCGAGAGCGACCCGAAGCTCATGCCGGCGATCGTGATGGGAATCGCCAACTCGATGGGCTCGGCGGCGAAGCGCGCCCCCAGCACCACGTTCGTGGCGCAGGCCTCCCGGTAGCCCTCGAGGGGGTAGCGGGACATCGAGGCGCCCAGGAACACCAGGTCGTCGAAGGTGGGGAGGGCCCGCTTGGCGCCCCAGCCCCGGATCCGGTACACGCCGGTGTTGGCAGCCCTCTGGATCTCGGCGATGGCGTTGCGGTCGAACGTGTGGGACTCGCGCAGGTGCCACGGAAGATCGCTTCCGATCCGTGCAGGGGTTGCGGCAGGCCCGGGCGGCGCAGCCCGTGGCGCAACCGCGGCCACGGAATGGCCGCCAAACGCGCCCCCCCCAAAC
>JAPPKQ010000083.1 GCA_028819945.1 bacterium
CCCAGGGTCCCCACCCCGACCGCCGCGCCCCAGACGGCGAAGGCCTGGGACTCGCCGGACGGAACGGCGGCGTCGTCCATGGCGCGCTGCAGCCTCTGCCGCAGCCGGCCGCGGGCGCGCCCGGCGCGCGGGTCCCCGGGGGTGTCGCGCGGTCCGCCCTCCGACGGCACCGCCGGCGCGCCGGGTGCCTCCTCTCCGGCGGACCGCTCGGTGAGCAGCCGGCTGCGCCGCCGCACCCTCCAGCGGGACATCTCGACCGGCAGGCGCCGCAGAGCCAACGCCGCCACCACGATCGCCACCGTGTATCCGAAGGCGCCTGTCACAACCCGCACCTCCTCACAGGTCGAGCCACGCCGGATCGGCCGGCGGCGCGTCGAAGGCCCGCGGAGGTGCCTCCGGCAGCGCCCGCAGCGCCGCCGCGTCCGCCAGCGTCGCCAGTCGCTCCGGACCGCCGCGCACCTCGGCCACCGCCACGACGCGCCGGGTGCCCGCCGGACCTCGGGCCAGATGGACGACGAAGTCCACCGCGGCGCTGATCTGATCGCGGACGGCCTGCAGCGTCAGGCCGGCGCCGGCCAGGAGGACCATCGTCTCCAGACGCCCGAGGGCGTCGGGCGGGCTGTTCGCGTGGCAGGTGGACAGGCAGCCGTCGTGACCGGTGTTCATCGCCTGCAACATGTCGAAGGCCTCCGATCCCCGGACCTCGCCGACGAGGATCCGGTCGGGACGCATGCGCAGGGCGTTGCGCACCAGGTCGCGCACGGTGACCGCCGCCAGACCCTCGATGCTGGGCGGCCGCGCCTCCAGGCGAACGACGTGTGCGGCCTGCAGGTCCAGTTCGGCGGCGTCCTCGACGGTGACGATGCGCTGATCCGCCGGGATGTGCGCCGCCATGGTGTTCAGGAAGGTGGTCTTGCCGGCACCGGTCCCGCCGCTCACGACGATGTTCGCCCGGGCCGTCACCAGCCAGCGCAGCAGGGCCGCGATCGGCGCGGGGGCGAAGTCCTCGAGCCCCAGGGCGCAGGCCCGGAAGCGGCGGATGACCAGGTAGGGGCCGTCGACGGCCACAGGCGGCATGACGACATTGACCCGCGAGCCGTCGGAGAGTCGGGCGTCCACCAGCGGCGAGGTGCGATCGGCTCGCAATCCCAGCGGTGCCACGACTCGCTCGATGAGTTGGTGCAGGGTCGACTCGCCCACCGTGACCGCGGTGCGGCGCAGCGTGCCGCCCTCTTCCACCCAGACGGCGCCGGGACCGTTGACCATCACGTCGCTCACCGCCTCGAGCGCCACCAACGCCTCCAACGGGCCCAGACCGGCGAGGCGGGCCTCCACTCGCTGCGCCAGGGCGTCCTGGAGTTCGGGGCTCAGCAGCGGCGCGCGCTGGCGCACCAGCTCGCTGATCTGCTCCATGCCCACCGGTTCGCCGGCGAGGCAGGCCTCCACGACGAGCCCGTGCAGATCGCGCTCGACGGTCGCGAGGGGCTCGGAGCCTGCGCCCGCGGCGGACTCGGTCACTTCCCCTGCCGGGTGCGGTCCCGGGGGCGAGCTCACGCCGGGCAGACCTGCGCCAGCGCCCGGTCCAGCGCCGCAGGGACGCGAGTGGCCAGCAGCCCCGCGTCCACTGCCCGTGCCACCGAGGGGTCGACCTCGAGGCGGAGCACCACCGGGGCGCCCACCACGTCCTCCACGTCGCCGGCGGTCAGCGGGCGGCCGGGCTCAACCAGCAACACCACACCGGTCGGCTGCAGCGGCGCCCGCGCCGCTCGGCGCAGAGCCAGGAAGCAGGCCCGGGTCACCAGCCACGACCGGTCGGCTCCCGCCACGATCCGGCGGCGCACGTCGATGTCGTCGGGAGCCGCCCCGGCCGCGGCACCCCCGGCTTCCTCGCCGCCGGCTCGCCACAGGCAGCCCCCGTCGGTGATCGCCACGCGGTGGTCGGCGACCAACTCGCGTGCCATCAACTCGGCCCGATCGGTCCGGCACAGCGGTCCTGCGCCTCGGTGCAGCAGCGAGAGCCCCGAGGCGACCTCGCGTTCCAGGCGACGCAGCGCATCGATCTGCACCTCGTCGCCCACGTTCAGCCAGTCGGCGACACCGGGCGTGGCGGGCTCGGGCACGCCCAGCAACCCGGCCGAGTCCCCACAGAGGTCCACGAGCAGAGCCCCGGCGTCGGTGGTGGCCGCCCACCGCCGAGCCGCCAGGGCCGCCACGACCGACGTCCCCGATCCTCCCTTGACCGACCAGCACGCTACGTACATCTCTGCCTCCTCCCTGGTGGCGCGCCCGCCAAGGCGCGCTTCGTGGCTCTCAGGGGGAAGCTGGGAACGAGTCGCTACTGGATTCCGGCCCCGGATCGAGTCCGGGGCAGGCTCTGCGCCGGAATGACGATGGCGACACGTGAGAAGGCCGCCGGTCGCTGCTGGAGTTGACGGGCGCCCGCGGCGCCGAGTTGGGATCCGGGTCCGGCCGAGCCGGGCGCCGGCGAATCAGGGGGTCAGACTTCGCGGACCTTCTTGGCCACCCAGGCCACGAGTACCGCCACCAAGACGAAGAGGAAGAACTTCTTCATTGCAGCGAAGTATACGACCGCGATCTCAAGTCGCAAGCGGCGGAGGTGGACGGGAATCCCGTGCCATCCGGCGGCCACCGCACGACGGCGGCCGCTGCCGGACGGGGATCGACCAATGGGGGGACAGCGGAGGTGGACGGGAATCGAACCCGCCGGAC
>JAPPKQ010000020.1 GCA_028819945.1 bacterium
GCTGCCCGTCGTTTCCGAGGTGGTGGCGACCGAGTACCTGCCGCTGTTGAAAGACTGCGTGGATGTGATCCAGATCGGTGCGCGCAACATGCAGAACTTCGAGCTCCTCAAGCGGGTCGGCGAGGTGGGCAAGCCGGTGCTGCTCAAACGCGGCCTGGCCGCCACCATCGAGGATCTGCTGATGTCCGCCGAGTACCTGCTGGCGCACGGCACCGACGCGGTGATTCTGTGCGAGCGCGGCATTCGCACCTTCGAGACCTATACCCGCAACACGCTCGACCTGTCCGCCATCCCGGTGGTCAAGAAGCTCAGCCACCTGCCAATCTTCGTCGACCCCAGCCACGGCACCGGCATGCGCGACAAGGTGGGGCCAATGGCCCTGGCGGCAGTGGCGGCCGGTGCCGACGGCATTCTGGTGGAGGTGCATCCCGATCCCGAGGCGGCGCTCTCCGACGGCCCCCAGTCCCTGTTCCCTTCCCAGTTCGAGAAGCTGATGCGCGACATCGAGCGGCTGGCGCCGGTGCTGGGCAAGGAGGTGACCCGGCTGCCGAGGGCCGATCGCCTGCGGCAAGCGGCGGCCGCGGCCCATGACGATGCCGTTTCGGTGGCGTTTCAGGGCGAACGCGGCGCCCACAGCGAGAACGCCATCCGCCGTTACTTCTCCCACCCGCGGCCGGTGCCGGGGCGCGAGTTTCCCGACGTGTTCCGGATGGTGCTGGACGGTTCGGTGGACTACGGGATGCTGCCGATCGAGAACTCGCTTACCGGCTCGATCCACCAGAACTACGACCTGCTGCTGCAGTTTCCCGACGTGAGGATCGTCGGCGAGATCACCACCCGCATCGTCTGGTGCCTCATCGGCGTACCCGGCGCCAGCACCGCGCAGATCCGCCGGGTGCTCTCCCACCCGCAGGGGCTGGCGCAGTGCGCGCAGTTCCTGGCCGGGTTTCCCGAATGGGAGGAGGTGGCGTTCTACGACACCGCCGGCGCGGTGGCGGAGGTGGCGCGGGCCGGCGACGTGGCTCAGGCGGCCCTGGCCGGCGCCGCGGCGGCACGCGAGCACGGCATGAGCGTGCTGGCGGAGGGAATCGAGACCAACATCCGCAACTACACCCGCTTCGTGGTTCTGGCGCGCGACGACCACGCCGCCGTGGCCGATCCCACCCGCGCCTCGATCGTGTTCTCCGCCCGCGACGAGCCGGGCAGCCTGTTCCAGGTGCTGCAGGTGTTGGCCGATCGCAGTCTCAACATGAAGAAGTTGGAGTCGCGGCCGATTCCGGGCCGTCCCTGGGAGTACATGTTCTACGTCGATCTGGATCTGCCGCCCGAGCGCGGGCAGTTCGAGCAGGCGATGGAGCAGGTGCGCGCCGCCGCGGCCAGTTACCGCCTGCTGGGGATGTACCGCTCCGGACGCACCACGACGCCCGCGGGGCGATAGCCGGTATGCGAGCCGGATGCACCAATCCCGAAAAGCGATACTGACGCCGGGCCGTTGTTCACGGTGTGACACGCAACACACCAGCGCGATACGCCGCGCGGGCAATGGTAACGGCGGTTCTGGGAATCGGTGCCACGGTGCTGGCCGGGTGCGACCTGTGGCAGGAGCACCGCCTGGTGCGGCTCCCGGACCTTCCGCCGGCCTGGCGCCACTTCGAAGTATCCCTGCAGCTGACCCTGGTCGATGGCCGTGACGGTCGCGAGCGGCTGCTGCCCGCGGCACGTCCCGGCGCCACCCTGGCGCTGCCGGTCGGGCGCTACCCGGCCTCGGTGATCGTAGCCCGGCCCCTGGTGACCGGGCGCGCGTCGGTGGGAGACACGGCGCCGGTTGCCGGCGGCGGCAGGCTGTTGCGTCCCGCCGGTGCGGTGGTGCCGATCAGCGATGTCCGTGCCGGAGCCGTGGAGGTTACCTGGGAGCGCGGCCTGCTGGCCAGCCTGGTGCTGGATCTGTGGCGTGGCGGCGCCAGTCCGTGGCTGCTCAACCTGGAGCTGCTGGATCGCGAGCTGGCTGCGCGCGCAGGCGACCCCTGGTCACTGAACCGGCAGGCCATCCTCGCGGCGCTGGCAGCGGACGCCATGAGCAGCACGGTGATCCGGCCGCTGCCGCAGCGCCGCGCCGAGCTCCAGATCCCGGCCGGACGCTGGGTGTGGTGGAATCCATTTGCCCCGCCGCTGGTGAGCGACGGCCGCTCGCCACTCGCCCTGGCCGTCCCCGGAGGCTACCACCTGTTGCTCGCTGACGACGGCAGGGCGCTCGCGCTGCAGGCGGATGGCGACGCGGTGTTGATCTCCCCCGCGGCCGCGAAGTTCGACCCGTGACCGACGTCGCGCCGGGCTGGAAACAAGGGCCGGCGCGGGCTTAAGATACCGCCGTCTTGCGCTGCCCTCGCCTTCCGCCGGCCGGTGCCGTGATCTTCGACCTCGACGGCACGCTCGTCGACTCGCTGCCCGACCTGGCCGCGGCCATGAACGCCACCCTGGACGAGCTGGGATACCCCTCCCACCCTTTAGCGTTCTACCTGCCGCTCATCGGCGGCGGCATCGAGGTGATGATCGCCGGCGCCCTGCCAGCCGCCCGCCGCGACCCGCGCCAGGTGGCGGCCGCGCGTACCCTGCTGCGCGCCCACTATCGCCGCCACGCCCTGCGCACCACCCGTCCCTACCCGGGAGTCCGCTGGTTGCTGGCCGAGCTGGTCCGGCGCCGCGTCCCGCTGGCGGTGCTGTCCAACAAG
>JAPPKQ010000433.1 GCA_028819945.1 bacterium
CCTACCGGGCCGTCGGGCACACGCTGGACCTCTTGCGGCGCCGCGGCCCCGGCGCACGGGCCACCGTGATCGGCGTCGGCGGGCTGGGGCAGTTCGCCATCCGCTACCTGCGGCTGCTCAGCGACGCCACCGTCGTGGCCGCGGACATCTCGGCGGCCAAGCGCGCCACCGCCCGCGAGATCGGCGCGCACGAAGCGGTCGATCCCGGCGACGGGATCCCCCCGACCGAGGTGGTGCTGGACTTCATCGGCGCCGACGTCACGCTGGCGCAGGCCGCGGGCGCGGTGCGCAAGCGCGGCATGGTGGTCGTCATCGGGCTGTTCGGCGGCAGGATCCCGTGGGGCTTCGGCGCCTGGCCCCACGAGGTGCAGTTCATGAACAGCGTGTGGGGCAGCCGGGCCCAACTGGACGAGTTGCTGGCGCTGGCGGGCCGCGAGCCGTCGATCATCCAGCCGGTGGAGACCCTGCCCTTCGAGCGGGCGGCCGAGGCGCACGAGCGAGTCCGCGCCGGCGACCTGCGGGGCCGGCTGGTGCTCACGGTCGGCGGCGTCTGAACGGCGTGCGAACGATGGATCCGGCGAGCCCGCTGACCGTCGCCGGCAACCCGCCGGAGGTGACCGCTCCGAGCCTGTACCTCGACGGGATTCCCCACGACCGCTTCGCCGCCATGCGGGCCGCGCCCGGCCTCGCCTGGCATCGTTACGGGGAGGGCGGCTTCTGGGCCGTCACCCGTCATGGCGACGTGCGCGCGGTGTCGCGGAACCCGGACCTCTTCTCGTCGGAGATCGGGCACACCAACCTCTGGGATCCGGAGGCCGACGCCCTCGAGGCGCGCCGCTCGCTCATCGACACCGACCCGCCGGACCACACGCGGCTGCGGCGCATCGTCAGCGGTCACTTCACTCCCCGCAACGTGGCGCGCTTCGAGGCGGCCACGCGGGCCATCGCCGCGGAGTTGCTGGACGGCTTCGTGGCGTCCGGCGGCGGGGACTGGGTGAAGGCAGTGGCGGCGCCGCTGCCGATCCGGGTCATCATGCTGATGCCCGGCATCCCCGAGGCCGACGCCGACTACCTCGTGGAGCTGTCGGACTATCTCGTGGAGGGCACAGGCGACCGTCCCACGCTGGCGCCCGACGCCTTCGGCAACACCACGCCGCTGCGCCTGCTGCCCTTCGGGAGCCCCGCCAGCCACGCCCTCTTCGTCTACGGCGAGGAACTGGGCGAGCGTCGCCGCGCCGAGCCTGCCGAGGACCTGGTGACCGAGCTGGTGCGAGCCGCCGACGGTGGCCGACTCAGCCCCGCCGAGTACCGGAACTTCTTCCAGATCCTCGTCTTCGCGTGCAACGAGACGACCCGCACCGCCCTCGTGCACGGCGCGCTGGCGCTCGCCGAGCAGCCCGAGGAGCTGCGGCGCCTCCACCGTCACCAGGAACTCACCGGCAGCGCCGTCGAGGAGGTGCTTCGCTGGGCGACGCCGGTGCTGCACATGCGCCGCACCGCACGCTGCGACACCGCCCTGGCGGGCACCGCCGTCGCCGCCGGCGACAAGGTGGTGATGTGGTACGCCTCGGCCAACCGCGACCCGGAGACCTTCGCCGACCCGTTCCGCTTCGACGTGGCGCGCTCGCCCAACGATCACTTCTCTTTCGGGGGCGGCGGCCACCACTTCTGCCTCGGCGCCTCGCTGGCACGCCTGGAGATCAGGGTGCTGCTGGAGGAACTCCTCAAACGGCGAGTGGCGCTGCGGCGGGCCGGCGAGCCGCAGCGGATCGCCTCGAACTTCGTGCACGGCGTAGCGTCGGTGGCCATGGAGCCGGTGGGAATCGTTCCGTGAGCGCGCCGCTGGAGGGCATCCTCGTCGTGACCGTGGAGAACGCCGTGTCGGCGCCGTTCACGACCCGCCATCTGGCCGATCTGGGGGCCAGGGTGCTGAAGGTGGAGCGCCCGCCGCACGGAGACTTCGCCCGCGATTACGACTCGCGGCTGGCCGGCGAGTCCACGTACTTCGTGTGGGGCAACCGGGGCAAGGACAGCATCGCCCTGGACCTGCGCGAACCCACCCAGCGGGAGCACTTCGACGAGTTGGTGGCCGGCGCCGACGTGTTCGTCCAGAACCTCTCGCCCGGTGCGGCCCGGCGGGCCGGCGTGCTGGCGGAGCAGCTCACCGCACGCCACCCGCACCTCATCGCCTGTGACATCTCCGGCTACGGCATCGACGGGCCGCGGGCCGACGACAAGGCGTACGACCTCATCGTGCAGGCCGAGTCCGGCGCCGTCGCACTGACCGGCGACCCCGAGCGGATGAGCAAGGTGGGATTCTCGGTCGCCGACATCTGCGCCGGGATGTACGCCCTCAGCGCCATCCTGGCGGCGCTGCACCGCCGCGCCGTCACCTGCGAGGGTGCGGCCATCTCGCTGTCGATGCTGGAGTGCCTCGCCGAGTGGACCGCCCCGCAGACCTATGCCTCGGTCGCCGACGGCGCCCCGCCGACCCGCTCCGCCCGGCGCCACGCCCTCATCGCGCCCTACGGCCTGTTCGAGCTCGACGACGGATCGGTGATCATGCTGGCCGTGCAGGCCAATCCGGAATGGGTCGCGCTGGCCACCGAGGTCATGGGCAGACCGGAGCTTGCAACCGACCCCCGCTTCGCCACCAACGCCGCACGCGTGGTCAACGTGGACGAACTCGAGGAGGCGATCTCGGCCTGCTTCGCAGCGGGGCCGGCG
>JAPPKQ010000008.1 GCA_028819945.1 bacterium
GTACCCCAGGTCGGGACTCCAGGCGACGCGCAGCTCCCCGAGCGGCCCGGCCAGAGCGTCGGCGTAGTCGGCGCCGGTGCCGGGAAGCGAGAACCTGTCTCTCGGGTCGGGCCCGGCCACGACGTCCAGAACGTCCGCCGCGTCGGCGACAGTGGTGGCAAGCACCCCCAGGTGCGACAGCGACTCGATGGGGCTGATCGGGAAGACGGGGATGACGCCGCAGGACGGCTTGATCCCGAAGACCCCGCAGAAGGCCGCCGGGATCCGGACCGACCCGGCGCCGTCGCTGCCGATGGCCGCAGGGCCGAGTCCGGCCGCCACCGCCGCGGCGGCGCCCCCGCTGGAGCCCCCGGCGGTCCGGTCGAGCCGCCACGGGTTGCGGGCGGGCCCGTTGACCCTGTTGCCGGAGTCGCCCTTCCAGCCGAACTCGCTGGTGGTCGTCTTGCCCAGGAGCGGGGCGCCCGCAGCGCGCAGACGCTCGGAGGTCGGGGTGTCGAATTCGGGAATCCAGTCCGCCAGCAGCAGCGACCCGATCGTGGTGCGCACGCCGCGAGTGACGATCATGTCCTTGATCGAGATCGGCACACCGCAGAGCGCGCCACCGGGACCGTCGGTGCAGTCGTCACCACGCAGCGCCCGCTCGGCGGCCGCGGCCGTCTGCCGCGCCTCATCGCCGGTCACCGTCACGAACGCCGTGAGATCGCCGTTCAGCCGCTCGATCCTGCCCAGAACCGCCTCGGCCACCGCAATGGGACTCAGCGCCCCCGACTCGTAGCCCTCGCGGAGTTGGCGGGCCGTCAGTTGCGCAAGCTGTTCGTCGGGCATGACAAGCCGTCTAGCATCGGGGGCGGGCCGAGGCAACTGCGAAGCGGTCAGTGCCTGCCGGAGCCCACCGGCGAGGGGGGAGGCCAGGACATGACATCTGCAGTGGACTTATTCGAGGCCGAGCTGCGTCTCTGTGGCGTGCACGAGGGCGAGACGGTGGCGGTGCTTTCCCAGACGGAGCGGCAGCGCGCCTATGCCCGGGACTTCCTGGCGGCGGCGCAGCGCCTAGGGGCGCTCAGCTACGAGGTCGGGCTGCCGGCGGACAACGAGGCGGGAGGGCTGGACTACGTCGGCGTGAACCCGCTGGCCGGCAACCAGGCCGCCATCGAGGCCCTGAAGCAGGCCGACCTCATGGTGGATCTGGTCTTCCTGCTGTTCTCGGTCGAGCAGCAGGAGATCCAGGAATCGGGCACCCGCATCCTGCTCTGCATCGAGTCGCTCGACGTGCTCGGCCGCCTGCTGCCGACGCCGGAACTGCGGGAACGCGTGGAGTGCGCCGCCGAGGTCTACGAGGCCGCCGAGGTGCTCCGCTTCACCAACGCCCACGGCACCGACGTCACCTACCAGCTCGGCGCCTACCCGGTCATGACCGAGTACGGCTACACCGACGAGCCGGGACGCTGGGATCACTGGCCGTCGGGGTTCCTGTTCAGCGGCGGTCGTGACGACGGGGTGGACGGCCGCGTGGTGATCGCGCCCGGCGACATCGTGTACCCGTTCAACAGGTACGTGCAGAGTCCGGTCGAGCTCACCGTCGAGTCGGGCCGGATCGTCGACATCAGGGGCGGCCTCGACGCCGACCTCATGGCTGACTACATGGCCGGCTTCGACGACGAGAAGGCGTACGGCATCAGCCACATCGGTTGGGGCCTCAACGAGCGCTGCCGCTGGTCGGCCCTGGCGACCGATCCGCAGAGCATCGGCATGGAGGGGCGTGCCTTCTACGGCAACGTGCTGTTCTCCACCGGCCCGAACCAGGAGCTGGGCGGCAGCAACGACACCGCCTGCCACTTCGACATCCCCATGCGCAACTGCACCCTCTACCTCGACGACGAGCCGATCGTCGTCGACGGCGACGTCGTCCCCGAGGAGATGCGCCCCCGCTCCAGCTTCTAGCTGTACCCCGCCAGGACGTTGTTCGGCGATACTTGCGGCCCTGCAGGGATCAACGCGGCCACGCAGGAGGCCAGCTCGAGACACACGCTGACCACGAGCGCCGTCGGCGCTTCAGTTCGCCGCGCCGTGCCAGTCGTCGCGGCTGATGCCGGCCTGGGACAGGACATCGGCGACGCGGCCGGCGCTGATGTCGCCGCGGTGCGGGTTGGGGATGCGGACCTTATGGGTGCCGCGGCTCATGTAGTCGTGTTTGCCGCCGCGGCGGGGGCCCTGCCAACCGAGCCGTCGGAACCGTGCGATGAGTTCAGTGCGGCTGACAGGCGTGAGCCGCCGGCTCATGCGTCGAGGACGAGGCGGATGCCCTCCATGTCGGGGATGTCCCGGTCGCCGTCATCGAGCTTGAGGCTCGCCCAGCCGATCAGCACGTCGTGCAGATCACTCAGCGCTTCGTCGGGGCTTGCGCCGGCACCCCACGCTCCGGGTAGGCCGGTGACGGTGGCTATCAACTCGTCGGGGTCCTCACTGCGCCGCACGATGGCGTGTCGGACAGCGACGTCGGCCCAGAGGACAATGAGCTTGTGGCGCACGTCGGCCGCCGCCGGGGCGTCGCCTTGGGGTGCGCCGCCGGAGAAATGGGGCTCGATGTCCGCGAGGCGTGGCATGCGGGTGAGGTCGACGCCGGCGAGGCGGGGCGCGAACTCCGCCTCGAATACTTGCGCGAACTGACTCTCGACCCGCTCCGGTGTGGTCGTGGGTTGG
>JAPPKQ010000218.1 GCA_028819945.1 bacterium
CGGTGATCCAGCCGCGCAGCGCCCAGCGGGCCAGCGCCCGGGGCGCCGCCGCCAGCGTCGCGCAGTCGCGGGGATCCAGGCCGGCGACCGCCGCGTCCAGCGCCCCGGTGGCCTCGCGGGCGAGGTCGGCGTGGCGGCACAGCAGCGGCGCGACGTCCCGCTCGAAGATCTCCTCCAGCAGCGGGATCAGCTCGTGGCGCACCCGGTTGCGGCGGATCGCCGGGTCGAGGTTCGACTCGTCCAGCACCGGCGCGAGCCCCGCCAGCCGGCAGACCTCCAGCACCTCGGCGCGCCGCAGGCCCAGCAGCGGGCGGCGCTCGCCGGGCTCCATGGCGGACACGCCCGCCAGCCCGGCGCCCCGCAGCAGGTTCAGCAGCACGGTCTCGGCCTGGTCGTCGGCGGTGTGGCCCAGCAGCGCGCCGTCGGGCAGCGCGGCGTGGCGGGCGCTGCGGGCCCGCGCCTCCAGGTTGGGACCGGGTGGCACCGACACCGTCTCGCAGCGGAAGCCGGCACCGACCGCCGCGGCGGCGGCCGCCACGACGCCGGCATCGGCGGCCGAGGTGGGGCGGATGCCGTGGTCCACGTAAACGGCGGTGACCTCCAGGCCCGCAGCACGGGCCAGCACCAGCAGCGCCAGGGAGTCCGGCCCGCCGGAGACGGCGCAGGTCACCGCAGCCGGTGGCGGGGGGAAGTTGCAGCGGCGCAGGTAGGGCTCGAAGACCCCCGCGGTGCCGGAGGGCGCCGGGGCCGCGGTCAGGCCGCGGCGCGGGCGTTCATCCGGTCGATCCACAGCTTCGGCGACTTGATCTCGGCCATGTCGGGAAGGCAGTCGGGCGCCTCCCAGGCCCGCTCCACGAAGGCCGCACTCTCGAGGCGCTCCACCGCGTCGATGAACGCCTCCCCCGCCTGGTACTGGTACAGCTTCGCCTCGATGCCCACGAGCCGCTGCAGCAGCTTGTTCAGCCCGCGGGCCGAGGAGCGCCGGGCCCGCAGCACCCGGCCGAACCGGGCGGACTCCGAGAGGCGGTCCGCCCCGGCGCGGTCCATCGTCACGTCGCCGTGGCCCTCGAGCAGGCTCATCATCCCCGACAGCTTGTCGAGCACACCCCGCTGGGACTCCGGCGCCAGCAGCGCCGTCAGGCCGCCCTGGCGGAAGAGGTCCTCGCCGTTGCGGCGGGCCTCCATGAGGCGGCGGGCGGCTTCCATCATGCGGCCGGGATCGGGGTCGACCACGTCGAGCGCCTCGTCCACGAGGCCCAGGAAGTGGCGCCGCAGCCACGGGATGCCCATGAACTGGGCCCGGTGGGTGGTCTCGTGCAGCGCCAGCCAGAGGCGGAACTCGCGGGTGGGGAAGCCGTGGCGGCGCTCCAGGACGGCGATGTTGGGGCCCACGTAGTACACCATGTCCTGGTCGTCGGGCTTGTCGTCCTCGATGATCAGCAGGTCGTACTGGCCCAGCACGCGGGTGGACATCCACCCCAGCAGCACCCCCACCTCGGCACCGCTCATCATGCGGGTGATCTCACCCATGGGGCCCGACTCGTCGGTGTTCTCGGCCATGCGGTCGGTGAGCGGTCGCAGCAGGCGCTGGAACGACGCCACGTTGGCGCGGATCCACGAGCGGCGGTCCACCACCATGGCCCGCGCCTTGCTCGCCACCTCCAGGCCGGTGGCCTCGGCGACGAGGCGCTCGGCCTGCTCGGTGGCCTCGGTGAAGTCGCGGCCGATCGAGCGGACCGCCGGCGAGCGGAGGTCCGGCTGGGTGCCGCGTTCGGCCACCCGGAAGGCGACCCGCTGGGCCAGGTCCCAGTCGACGGCCTGGCTCACGGTGTGTCCCGGTCGGCGGGGCAAATAGTCGGGGAGCCCGGACGGTGCCGCCGGGGGTGCTCCGGCGGAGCCCCGGCAGGGCGGCTCACTCGGGCGCCCGCTCCTTGCCCCGCGGCGGGTAGCGCCGGCCGTGGACCACCTTGTAGTAGCCGGCGATCGTGGCGACGATCGCTAGGACCGTGAGCGCCACCAGCAGGGGGGCGATCCACCAGTGCCAGACAACCGCCATCAGGGCCACGGCCACATCCTAGAGGTCGGTGACGTCGATCTGGCTGAGGTCGATGCGCTGGAGGGTCTCGGAGATGCGGATGCGCAGCGACTCGGGAGCCTGCTCCCGGCAGTGCAGCGCCACGAGACTCTGCACGTTCAACTGCATGTCGAAGTTGGCGGTGCAGGCGGCGCAGTTCTCCAGGTCCCGGCGCAGGGCGGCGATGCGGGCGGCGTCGGGGATGCCCTCGGCGGCCTCCATGATCCGCTGCGCGGCGTGCGGGCATGCGCCGGGCACACCCGAGCATTCGGCGAGCGGCCCGAACGGGTCGGGGGGCGGGAATTCGTTCATCTCTGCGCTCCGGGGGCTGCGGCCGTGACCGGCGAGTCGACGACGAGGCCGCGGGCCTCCCCGTAGGTCTGCAACGCCTCGCGTAGGCGCTTTCTTCCCCGGTGCAGGCGGCTCATGACCGTGCCGATGGGGATGTCGAGAATCTCGGCGATCTCCTTGTAGGCGAAGCCCTCCACGTCGGCCAGCAGCACGGCCACGCGGTAGGCCTCCGGCAGCGACTCGATGGCGTCGCGCACCTCGGAGGAGGTGAGCCCGTCGAGCAGCTCGTCCTCGGCGCTGCGGGACAGCCGGGCGCTGTCGG
>JAPPKQ010000168.1 GCA_028819945.1 bacterium
GGTCCGGGCTGCTCCCCCGCTTCCTCCGGCGCCCGAGCCTGACGGGGCCGCTCGCCGCTGCGCAGTGAGGCGTCGAGCGCCTCGGTGACCTCGGCGTTGGGCACGAAGTCGCCCAGCGGCGGGAGGTCGGACAGCGAGTCGAGCCCCAGGCTCTCGAGGAACAGCCCGGTGGTCCCGAAGAGCACCGCGTTGCCCGGCCCGGGGTCGCGGGCTACCTCGGTGACGAGACCCCGCCGCTGCAGCGTGCGCACCACGCCGTCCACGTTCACTCCGCGGACAGCGGCGATCTGCGCCCGCGAGACGGGCTGCTTGTAGGCGACGATGCCGAGGGTCTCCAGGGCCGCGCCCGACAGCCGGGTCGGCTCGCGGGCCAGCACGAAACGCTCCACGTACGGGGCGCAGTCGGGATGGCTGGCGAACCGGTAGCCGCCCGCCACCCGCTCCAGCACGAAGCCACGGCCCGCGCACTGCTCGGCCAGGTCGGCGAGAGCGGCCTCCACCCCGGCCACCGAGATCTCCAGCAGTTGCGCCAGGAGTTGCGGCGGGACCGGCTCGGTGGTGACCATCAGCACCGCCTCAAGCGCCCGGCGGCGCTCGGTGTCCATCAGGCCACGGTTTCGAGCATTCTCGGAGCGGGCGTCGCCGCCTGCTCGCGCCACTCCACCACGATCCGCCCCAGGGTGCCGTCCTGATGGAGTTCCACCCTGTTCTGTTTGAAGAGCTCCAGCAGCGCCAGGAAGTGCACGACAACCTCGCGGCGCCCGGGCAACGCCTGCGTCAACTCGCCGAAGGTGGTGCGGCCCTGCGGCGGCAACCGCAGCGCCAGGTCGGCCACCACGTCGCTCACCTGCAACCCCTCGGCGGCGATGTGCGACAGGTCCACGCTCTGCGGCTCGGTCGCCCGCAGCGCCCTGACGCAGGCAGCCGCCACGTCGGAGGGCTCCACGTCGGCGAGCAGGTCGGGCAGCAGGTCGAGGTAGCGCTCCTCGGGCCCGGTGGTGCGCGGCGACGACAGCGCGGCCAACTCCGCCAGGCGCTCCAGGGCGGCCCCGGCCCGCCGGAACGTCTCGCACTCCAGCATGCGCGCCAGCAGCCGGTCGCGGCCGTCGAGCAGGTCGGCCTCCTCGTCGACGCCGTCGGTGGCGGGCTCGGGGAGCAGCCTGCGGCTCTTGAGGTCCACGAGGGTGGAGGCGGTCAGCAGGAACTCGCTGGCGGAGGGCAGGTCGAGGGCCTCCATGCGGGCCACCCCGTCGAGAAAGTCCTGCACGAGCGGCGCCAGCGGGATGTCGCAGACGTCGATCTCGTGGCGCAGGACGAGGTGCATCAGCAGCTCGAGGGGCCCTTCGAAGTGCTCGCTGCGCACCATCACAGCCATGCACCGATCCTAGACGGCGGGCCACCTCTGGCTGCGGAACCACCGCACCGCCTGGCTTCCGGCCTGCGCCGGAACGACGACATCGCCGAGCAGCGGTTTGGGTGGCCACGGAACCCGGCGGCGGGGTTAGCCTTCGCGGCGTGCAGCGCGTCCTTTCGGGCATCCAGCCCAGCGGTGACGTCCACCTGGGCAACCTGCTGGGCGCCCTGCAGAACTGGGTTGCCGATCAGCACACCCACGAGTCGTTCCACCCCATCGTGGACCTGCACGCCGTGACCGTGCCGCAGGACCCCGCCGAACTGCAGGCGGCCACGCTGCGACTGGCGCAGATGCTGATGGCCTCGGGGCTCGACCCGGACATCTGCGTGCTGTTCGTGCAGAGCCACGTGCCCGAGCACACGCAGCTGGCGTGGGTGCTGGAATGCACCGCCGGCTTCGGCGAGTTGCGGCGCATGCACCAGTTCAAGGACAAGTCGGCCGACCTGGAGTTCATCTGCGCGGGACTGTTCACCTACCCGGTCCTGCAGGCCGCCGACATCGTGCTGTACGACACCGACGTGGTGCCCGTGGGCGACGACCAGCGCCAGCACATCGAGTTGACCCGCGACATCGCCCAGCGCTTCAACGCCCGCTACGGCGAGGTGCTCGTGGTGCCCGAGCACCGCATCCCGCCGGCCGGGGCCCGGGTGATGGACCTGCAGGAACCGACCCGCAAGATGTCCAAGTCCGCCGGCGACGCGCCCGGCACCATCTGGTTGCTGGACGAGCCCGATGTGGTGCGCCGCAAGATCCGCCGTGCGGTCACCGATAGCGAGGCGGAGGTGCGCTTCGACCGCGAGGCCAAGCCGGGCGTGTCGAACCTGCTGGAGATCATGGGGGCCGCCACGGGACGCAGCCCCCAGGAGGTCGCCGACGGCTTCGACCGCTACGGCCAGTTGAAGAACGACTGCGCCGAGGCCGTGGCGGAGATGCTGGCGCCGATCCGGCGACGCTTCGTGGAGTTGAGCGCCGATCCCGCCGAGACGCAGCTGGCGCTTGCGAGAGGGGCCGAGACCGCCGGCGAGATCGCCGCCGCCACGATGGCCCGGGTCCGCGAGGCGATGGGGTTCCTCCCCCGCGCCTGAGCGGCCGGGCGAGCGGGCCGGCTGCACTGGATTCCGGCCTGCGCCGGAATGACGATGGGGAAACCGACCCTCGCCGGAATGACGGGCCGGGCCAGGCCGGAGCGGGGAATGACGGAGCGGGTTAGGCCGAAGCAGGGTTGCCGAGGCGCCTGCTGAGCAGTGCGGCGGACGCCACACCCAC
>JAPPKQ010000413.1 GCA_028819945.1 bacterium
CCATCCACCTCATGTGGGAGGAGGAGGTGGCCGAGATCCTAGGCATCCCCTACCGGGAGGTGCGGCAGTACGCCATGATCCCGGTGGCCTACACGATCGGCACCGACTTCAAGCCGGCCGCCCGTGACCTCGACAGCGTGCTGAGCTTCAACACCTGGAGCCGCTCGGCACCGATGCCGCCGACCCTCGGGGGTCTCTACGAGCCGTCCTAGGAGAGTGCCCCGGTCGGTCGCACGCAACGGCGTATCGGCGGCCGGGGGGCGAGACGGTTCGTCGGCCGCCGGAGGCGAGGGCGTACGCTTCGTGGTGTGACGAGGCTTGGGCTGTCGACCGACGAGCTGCTGTCGACCACCCGGGCGGTGCGCAAACGGCTGGACTTCGAACGGCCCGTGCCCGAGTCCGTGCTGCGCGAGTGCGTCGAGCTGGCGGTGCAGGCCCCGACCGCCTCCAACATGCAGACCTGGCACTTCGTGTTCGTGACCGAGCGGCCGAAGGTCGAGGCGATTGCCGAGTTGTACCGGCGCGGGTTCGAGGCCTACGTCCGCGGGCCCACGCTCGCCGACCGCGCCACCGAGGGCGGTCGGTCGGCCGGCGGAGGATTCGCGGGCCATGACCGGGCCTGGACGGCGCAGCAGCGGAGGGTCGTCGACTCGGCGGTCCACCTGGCGGAGAACATGCACCGCAGCCCCGTGCTGCTGATCCCCTGCGTGGCCACCCGCTCCGAGCGGGCCGTCGATGTGGTCGCCGAGGGCGGATCGGTGATCCAGGCGGCTTGGAGCTTCATGCTGGCCGCCCGCGAGCGCGGTCTCGGCACCTGCTGGACCACACTGCACCTCGCCTACGAGCGGGAGGCGGCGGAGATCCTGGACATTCCCTACGACAAGGTCCGCCAGTTCGCTCTCATCCCGGTGGCCTACACGCACGGCACCGACTTCAAGCCCGCCAACCGCGGCGGGATCGAGGGCGTGATCAGCTGGAACCGCTGGAGCCGCTGAGACCCGTCCCGGCCGGCGATCGCGCGGCCGGAGGTGGCCGGGCACGAACCCGGTCCAGGCGATGCGTACCGGCGATGTGCCTCCTGGTGCTCTGCCTCGTGAGCGTTGCGGCCCCGGCGGTGTTCTCGCGCGGCGCGGCAGCCGCGGGCGGGGGGCCCGGACCGGCGCGGGTCGTGCTTCCACCGGGGGAGTTCGGGCCCGAGGAACCGGGACAGGTCGCCGGCGCGCCCGACGAGGCGACGGTCGTGCGAGGCCCGAAGTTCGTGCGAGGTGCGGCGCGCAGCGGTGACAGCCTCATCGCCGCCTCCCGAGGCCGCACCTGCGCGGTGCGCCGCGACGGTCGCGTGACCTGCTGGGGCGCCGATGGCATCCGGGAGCGGCTCAGCGCCGCCGGCCTGCGCCACGTGGTGAGCATCACGAGCGGTGATCATCCCCACCAGGAGCCTCATCTCTGCGCGTTGCACGGCGACGGGACCGTGTCGTGCTGGGGAGCGGGCCGCGCGGGACAGCTCGGGCGGGGCGAGCCGTTCAGCGGCTACCTGCCCGAGAAGGTGCCCGGCATTTCCGACGCGGTGGCGCTCGCGGCCGGATCCGATCACACCTGCGTCGTGCATGCCCGCGGGCACGTCTCCTGCTGGGGCTCCGGGGCGTTGGGGCAACTGGGCGGCAGCGCACTCTCCTCGATCGGCGTCCCGGCGCGTGTCTCGGATGTCACCGACGCCGGGTGGATCGACGCCGGGCCGTCCTCCAACTGCATCGTCCATGCCGGCGGCACCCTGTCGTGCTGGGGCTACGGCGGCGGGGCAGGCAACGCGCATGCCTTCAGCCCCGGCCGGGTCGAGGGCCTCCCGGCCGTCGCCGCGGTGTCGACCGGCTGGGATCGCACCTGCGCGGTGACCACCGGCGGGGAGGTGTACTGCTGGCCGGTGGCCGACTTGGCCGTCCCGGCGCGCGTCGAGGGTGTGAGCGGCGCCACCTCGGTGTCGGTAGGGGACGGCGGGGTCTGCGTGGTGCATGACGACGGCGGCGTGTCGTGCTGGGGTGAGAAGAACGCCGCCGGTCAACTCGGCGACGGGACCACGGCGCCCCGGCTTCATCCGACCCGCGTGGCCGGCGTCACCGACGCCGTCGCGGTCACGATGAGCGCCGGCTCCCTCCGCTTCGCCCCGCACACCTGCGTCGCCCACAGCGACGGCTCGTACTCCTGCTGGGGAGGCAACAATGCCGGCCAATCGGGCGACGGCGGGCGCCTGCGCGCTCTGCGCCCCGCGCCGGTCGCGGTGCCCGCGGAGATACCTCCGGCCCGCCGCCCCGGTGGCGAGACCGATCTGGTGCGGACCTGGCTCGATGAGGCCGTTGAGCAGCGGGCGGCGGAGTTCCCTTGGCTGCGCGCCGCCTGGGATCACATCGGCGAGCGGGTCACCGCGGGCCGGACCGAAGACTTCCGGGGTGCGGTTCGTTCGTCCTGCAACCTGATCGGCGCGTGGTACACCTGCCAGTCCGACAGCATGGAGTTGGCCGAGATGACGATCGGCGACGCGGTCCACGAGTTGGCACACGTCTACGACAGCACGACCGGACTCGCACCCCGGCCGGCCTGGGGTGGCGGGGGGCGCTACTTGGCCTGGACCTACCCGGACTGCTTCAGGGACTGCGGGCCGCCTCGCGGATCGGGA
>JAPPKQ010000124.1 GCA_028819945.1 bacterium
GCTCTGGGGCGACGCCGAGGCGGAGATCGGCGTGATCGGCGTGGGCGGCGCCTTCGGCCCCATCCTGGAGGCGCTGGAGCGGCTCGAGGCGCGGGGCATCGCCGTGGCCTATCACCAGCCCCGCACGATCTGGCCGGTGCCGCGGGACACGGTCGAGTTCATCAACGGCCGCCGCCGGGTCTTCGTCGCGGAGTTGAACTCCGCCGCCCAGCTGGCCAAGCTGTTCATCCGCGAGGGCGCCGACCCGGCCAAGATCCAGCATGTGCTCCGCTTCGACGGGGAGCCCATGCGCCCCAACGACATCGTGGGGCCCATCGCGTCCTACTGCGGGCAGCAGTAGCGCCCGGCGACGGAAGGCGGAAGCCGCATGACCACGCTGACCACCGAGCCCCACGTGACGCAGACCTTCCCCATCAAGGACACGATCTGGTGCGCGGGCTGCGGGCACTTCAGCGTGCTCAACGCCCTCGACGGATCCTTCGGCCGGCTGGGCATCGACGGCAAGGACGCGCTCGTCGTGGCCGGCATCGGCTGCTCGGGGACGATCCAGAACCACGTGCCGGCCTACGGCTACCACGCCCTGCACGGGCGCGCGCTGCCCAGCGCGGCCGGCGCCAAGATGGCCAACCCGGAGCTGACCGTCATCGCCGCCGGCGGCGACGGCGACGGCCTCGCCATCGGCGGCGGCCACCTGATGCACACCTTCCGCAACAACCCGTCCATCGCCTACATCATCATGAACAACAGCACCTACGGGCTGACGAAGGGGCAGGCCTCGCCCACCAGCCAGGGCGGCTTCCGGGGCTTCGCCGCCCGCGAGCAGGTCGACCCGGTGATGCTGGGCCTCAGCATCCCCGCGACGACCTTCCTGGCGCGCAGCTACTCGGGCGACGGCGACCAGCTGGAGCAGCTCACCGACGCCGCCATCCGCCACGCCAACGCCGGCCGCGGCTTCGCCTTCCTTGAGGTGATCTCGCCCTGCGTCGCCTACAACGACCGCTACCACGAGTGGCCCGCCCACCTCGTCGACGTGGCCCGCACACCCGGCTACGACCCGCGCGACCGGGCCGGCGTCTTCACGCAACTGCTGTCCTGGGACGAGGAGGGCCGCGTCCCCACCGGCCTGCTCTTCCTCAACGAGGACGCCCCCCTCGCCGACGCCGCCGGCCCCGCCCAGCAGGACGTCGACCCCGCATCGAATCGGGAGGCGTACCGGAAGGTCCTGGCGTCGTTCCAGGCGTAGGGTGTGGCGCGGCCGGGCTTATGCCCCCCTGCACCGCAGGGACCAGCCCCCAGACTGACCGCCCGGTACACTCAGGCCCCGACGCGGGGCCAATGTGAAGACCACCCTCCGACTCCTCTACCTGCGCGCGCGCGCGAACTGGCGACTGCTCAGCGTCGTCGGCCTGGGCATCCTCATCGCCAGCGTGCTGATGGCCTCCACGACGCTCTACACGCGCGCCCTGACCGACCTGGGCCTCGGCTTCGACCTGCGCCGCAGCAGCGGCGACGTCGGCGCCGTCGAGGTGACGCTCTACGAGTCCCTGCTGGGCGGGCAGCGCAGCGCCGACGTGACGGCCTTCATCGAGGGCAGCCTCGAGACCCACTTCGGCGATCTGGCGGCGCCCGGCCACCTGCGGGCCCGGCAGGCGGGGCCGTTTCACATGCTGTTCGACAGCGGCCTGGGCGCCGGCGCCAACTACGGCGCGCAGATCACCTCGGTCGAGGGCTGGGAGTCCCACGCCCTGTTCGAGGGCCGCGCCCCGCGGCTGCCGGCGCTGCGCCTCGACCCCGGCCTCGGCTTCCCGGTGCTGGACGGGCCGGTGGAAGTCGCGATCCCGCGCTTCCACGCCGACCTGCTGCGGATCCGCGTCGGCGACGCGTTCCCCATCGCCGACGCCTACGACGAGTGCGACCGCGAGCCGCCGCTGCCGGACGGGTCGCCGCCACCCAACGCGGTGCCCTGCCAGACGAGCGCCATCGTTTCGCTGCGCATCCCGGTGGAGGTCGTCGGCATCTTCGAGCCCGCCGACCCCGACCTGCCCTTGTGGCGCGCGAGCTGGCACAGCCTGCGCAGCCTGGGCCCCACGCTGAACCCCGCCCTCTTCGGGACCGCCCCCTTCTGGGTGCACTCCGACGCCCTGGCCGGGCCGCTGGCGCAGGTCATCCCCGGCTACGCCGTCGATCTGCGCGTCCAGGACGGCGTGCCCGTCGACGCCTTCGACAGCGCCGGCATCCCCGCCGACCTCGCCCGCTTCGACGCGCTGCGCGAGGACGTGGGCACCGCGAACGGCTTCACCTCCAGCCGGCTCGACGACACCATGCGCCGCTTCGAGGCCGAGCGCGATTTCAGCGTCGTGCCGATCCTCGTCATCCTGATCCAGGTCGTCGCGATCGTCTTCTTCTTCATCGTGGTCATGGCGCGGCTGCTGGTGGGCCGCGAGTCGGAGGAGTTGATCCTGCTGCGCGGGCGCGGCGCATCCCTGCTGCAGGTGGTGGGACTCTACGTCGTACAACTGACGCCGGTCGTCCTCGTCGCGGCGGCCGTGGCGCCGCTGATCGCGGCGGGCGCGATCAGCGCGCTGGGCTTCGTCGGCGCCTTCCGCGGCGTGACCGGCGCCGACTGGATCGTCACGCCGCTGACGCCGCAGGCCTGGGCGCTGGCGCTGGC
>JAPPKQ010000399.1 GCA_028819945.1 bacterium
TCGGTGGTCGTGACCTACTCGCAAGTCTGGGGCCTCGCCGCCCTCATGGTCTACATCGCCGCAAGCGACCGGACCGTCCCGCCGGCATGGGATCACGTGCTGGGCGTCTTCGCCGGTTTCGGACTGGTCACGGGAATCTGCTGCCTGGTCCGAGGCCTGGCGATCGGGCGCATGTCGGTGGTTGCCCCGACCGCGGCGGCGCTCGGGGCTGCCGTGGGGGTGGTCTACGGATTCATCATCGGCGAGCGTCCGGGTGTGGTGGCCGTCGTCGGCGTGGCGCTGGCCATCTCGGCCGTCGTGCTGATCGCCCACGTCGCCGAGCACCACGAGTCGGATGAGGACGCCCCGTCGGCTCACGCCCGCCGCACCGTCGCCAGCCGCGCCCGGGAAGTGACTCTGGCGGTCGGGGCCGGGCTGGCGTTGGGCTCCACGCAGATCTTCTTCGCCGCCACCAGCGAGGATGCAGAGATGTGGCCGGTGGCCTCGTCGCGCCTGACCGCGGGTGTGCTGGCCGGGCTCTTCGTCCTCGGGCGGGTTCGCGCCGACGGATTCCCCGCACGGCTCACGGCTCTGGACTTCCGCCTCGTGGCTGGCTACGCCCTGCTGGACACCCTGGGGACCTGCCTGCTGATCGAGGCCTTCCGCCAGGGATTCGTGAGCCTCGTGGCCCCGGTGGCTGCCCTGTTCCCGGCGGCGACGGTTCTCTGGGCGCGCCTGATCCTGCAGGACCGCATGAACCGCGGCCAGATCGTGGGATTCGGCCTCGCCGCAGCGGGGTTGGTGCTCATCGGCCTGGACTGAGGGCGTCCGGCCGCCGCGCCCGGCGCTGAGTAGTCTCGCCCGATGCACCGTCGCTCGGGCCCGCGGGAGAGGTGAGAATTGGACGTTCTCCTCGGGCTGACGGTGGCGGTGAGTCTGGGGATCTCCGATGTGATCGGTGGCGCGGCCGGCCGGCAGCTGGGCCCTCTGCGCACCACGACGGGCATCCACCTCACGGGTGCGGTGCTCATCGGCATCTACCTGCTGGCCACGATGCAGCCCCTCGGTGGCGCCCGCGAGCTGCTGCTGTCGGCGGCGGGAGGCTTGGTCCTGGCGTTCAGCGCGCTCTGCTTCTACGCGGGCCTGTCCTGGGGACGCGTCTCGGTCATGTCCCCGGTCTCCTTCGCCGCCATCGCCACCCTGACCTTCGCCGTCGGCTTGCTGCGCGGCGAGCGGCCCTCGGGACTGGCCGTCGCCGGCGCGATCCTCATCATCCCGGCGGTCGTGCTCGTCTCCCGCCCGGTCCGCACACCCAAGCCGTTCGACCGCAGAGACGCCGAGCGGCGACTGGGTCTCGCCGGCGAGGTGGCCCTGTCGATGTGCGCAGGAGGCGGCTTCGTGGTCTTCCAGATCCTGCTGCTGGAGATCGGGGTCGACGACGGCCCTGCACCCCTCCTCGTCGTGCGCGGTGTCGGCGGCCTTCTGGGGCTTGTGGCCCTTTGCGCGGTGCGAGGCAGGGCACCCGCCGGACCGGTCCGCGCCCCGCAACGACGAGCGGTCCTCGCCGTCGTTTCGGCGGGAACGCTGCTGATCGTGTCCCACGCCTTCCTGATCGAGGCCTTGAACAGGGGATTCCTCTCGGTCGTCGGACCGATCACCTCGCTGACGCCCGCCTTCACGGTGCTCGGGGCACGGCTCTTCCTGCGCGAGCACGTCAGCCGCATCCAGGCAGCCGGCATGGTCGTCATCATCGGCGGCCTGGTCCTGCTGGCACTCGGCTAGCCGGGAGCTGCGGCCGCTCAACCGACGACCCGGATACCGAGGTGCGCCGCGGCCGGCGCGGCCGGCGTCTCCCGGGCGGCCCCTCCGGCCCGGAGATCTCTCAGGTCACGACGAGAGTGCCGAGATAGACGGCCGCCGCACCGGTGACCAGCGACGCAGCCGCGTAGACCGCCGCCCGCGGGCGGCTGCGGCGCCACAGTTCGACGATCTCGACCGTCAGGGTCGAGAAGGTCGTGAGCGAGCCGAGGGCCCCGCCAGCCAGGATCAGCGTCGTCGCCTCGCCGGCTCCGGCGAGCAGCCCGAGGGCGAACGCGCCGGTCACGTTCACCGCCAGCGTGCCCCACGGGAACGACTCGCGGTTGAGCCGCGCCGACACCGCCACCCGCAGCAAGGTGGCAAACCCGGCGGCGGCCAGGAACCCGACGGCGGTCATCCGGCCGCCCGATGGAACGACCGGCGAAGGCGGCGTCGCAGCCACCCTGCAGCGAGGGCCGCGGCGAGGGCCGCGACGAGCGAGGCGACGGCATAGAGCAGTCCCGCGCCGACCCGCCCCGACTGAAGGTGCTCGACGGTGATCAGGCCGAAGGCCGAGAACGTGGTGAAGCTGCCGCAGAACCCCGCCACGACGACCCTGGCGAAGGCACTGTCGCCGGTCCCGGACGCCAGCAGCCAACCCAGCAGCGCGCTGCCGGCGGCATTCACGACCAGCGTCGCCCAGGACGTGGAGTCACCCGGCCAGACGTCGTGCAGCCACCAGCGCGCCGCGGCCCCGGCCATCCCGCCGACGGCGATCGCAGGAGCCGCCCGCAGATCCATCCGGACCGAAGGTAGCGCCGGTGCGGGACTAGCCTCGCCGGATGCCCCCCGGCACCTCGCGACGCTGCAGCTGAATGGAAGTCCTGCTC